>NZ_JASUSU010000014.1:0-61599 GCF_030445905.1 Oceanotoga sp.
TTTTTAAATTCAATTACAAATAATCCATAATCATTAAATTTTTCTTTATCTTCTATATTTCCACTTTGATCTAATTTTATATATCTTGAATATTTAAATTCTTTTTTCAATTCAATTAATGATTTATTTTCCACATAAAATTCTTCAGGATTTGTTATTTGATATACATTCATCATTACATTTTTTTCATCATATCCATAAATACTTATAGAATCTCCTTTGGAAATAACATTATTTCCAGAAGTATAAACATAAGAAAATGATATCAATGATAATAATATTAATAATATTGATAATATCTTTTTTTTCATAAGCCACCTACCTAATATAAATTTTATTTTTAAAATTACATAAAAATAAATAATGTTGTATTTTTTTTATCATTTCTTCTTTATCTTTTTTATCATATGTTTTTTCATTTTTTTCATTTATATACGGATAATATATTATATCTGAATCTGAAAATTTTCTGATTTTTTTTAAAAAATCTTTTGGCATTCTAAATACTCCTAAACTTATATCAGATATTTTATTCAAGTCTAAATTTTCAGAAACTTGTTTTATAAAATTTTTATATATTTCTTCGAAATTATCGACTTTTAAAATAGGATCTATTGATATTCTTATATCATATCCTTTTGTTTGAAGTGTTTTTATAGCATTTAATCTATTTTGTAAATTAGGAGTCTTTTTTTCATATTTTTTTATAATTTCTTCTGGTGAAAGTGTCCAGCCTATTATTATTCTATCATTTGGAATTATATTTATTAAATTTTTTATATTTATGCTTTTAGTTCTTATTTCTATTTTGATTTTATCATTATCTTGTACATATTTTATCCATTTATCTACAAATGGATAAATGTTTTCAAAACTCATTAAATCTGTATCATAAGAAATTGATAAATATATTTTTTTATCTTTTGTTATTTCATCTAATTTTTTAAAATAATCTTCTAAATTAACAAACATAACTATATTTGCTGAATCATACATTCCTTGAAGATAACAGTATTTACAATCAAATAAACAATTATATATTGAATTCGTATAATAAAAATTTTCATTATCAAAATTTTGACAATAATCAGAGCCTTTATATATTAAATTTTCATTTTTAACTGCTAGAATTAAATTTTGAGATAGTTTTTGTTTGTTAAAACTTTGATTTTTTAAAGAAAATATTTCTTTATAATTATTTATTCTTATTATTTTAGATTGTTTGAATTTTTTTAATATTTCATTTGTTGATTTATAATTAAAAGCTTTTTCTTCAATATATATATGTGAAAATGTATTTTTATATAATTTCTTTTTTGATTTCATAAAAAAGTTTATTCCTTTCTCTTTTTTCAGATATTTCTGAAGATTTCAATTGTGGTATATTTTTATATTTTAAATAATGATATGTTAAAAGATTTTTTAATTCTAATTTTTGATATTTTGTAAATGATGTTTTTTCTACTATTTGTTCTATTTTATCTTTTATATTCTCTATATCTTCTATTTTTTCATCATTTTTTATAAGAATTTCTATAATTTTTATTATTTTTTCAAAATTATTTATATATTTTTTTTTGATTACTTCATAATCAATTGTTTCTTCAAGTATGTCAGATATATATTTTATAATAAAAATATTTTCACTTTTATAAAACTTTTTTGCCGATTGATAGAATCCTGAACTTTCCATATCTATCATAATAGGATATTTTATTTTTTCTTTCTGAATTCTAGATGTTGTAACTATTTTTCCTTCTAATTCATTTATTTCATAAAATATTTCTGGATAATAATTTTTTTGAATTTCTTCATCGTATATTTCATTTATTAAATATATTTCATCTTTTTTATATATTTTTGAATTTGAAGTAGCCGCAATTCCAATATTTAATATTTTGTCATTTTTATTGTTATTTAAATAAGCTACTGAAATAGCAGAGTTGATTTTACCAATTCCAGATATTATTAGAGTTATATTTTCATTTTTATATATTTTCATTTTATCTTCTGTTTTTTTTAAATTATATTTTTTTATTATCGGTAAAGCTTCAAATTTTAAAGCTGTAACTATATATAACATTTATTTTCCCTACTTAAAATAATGAATTTTTTATATCTTCTTCACTTTTTTCTATTTTATTTAAATATTGTATATCAATTTCTAAATTATTTTTTGTCATAGAACTAATATTTATTTTTAAATCTTGTAAATATTTTTTTATAAATTGATATTCTAAATTTTGTGTCTCATTAAATTTAAATATTATTTTATTATTTTGTATTATTTTTTCAGAATTTTTTATACTATAATATAAAGCCAAATTAGTTTTCTTATTGTTTTCCGTATAAAAATCCATAATATTTTTTATTATGTCTTCTTCGTCTGCTTCCGATTGACCATAAAAATCTTTCTCAAGATTTTCTAAAATTTTTTTATCTTGTGTATCTTTTGAATTTATATAAGATAGTATCGTTGTTTTGATATTAAATACCATTTTTTTATCTTCATTATTTTTTAGTTCTTTTAATATTTCATTCAATTCATTTAATGTAAATATGTATTTATTTTGAAATCCTTCTTTTTTTATTTTATCAAATAAACTTTCTATTCCTTCTTCTATAAGAATTTCAGGCTCTTTTCCCATATCATATATTTCTTTATTATATTTTAATATTTTTTCTGTATTCCCATTTATTAAATCATAAATATAAGTCTCTATATATTTTTCATCATATATTCCAAGTACATCATATAATTCTTCTTTTTTTAATATATTATCTGATGAAAACTTTATAACTTGTTCTAAAAGAGATATAGCATCTCTCATTCCACCTTTAGCTTTTTTTGCAATTATTTGTAAAACTGAATCTTCTGTTTCTATATTTTCCATTTTACATATATATTTTAATCTTTCTTCTATATCTATATTTGAAATATTTTTAAAATTTATGACTTGTGATCTGGATATTATTGTTTCAGGGACTTTTTCCATATTAGTAGTCGCAAGTATAAATATAACATGTTTTGGTGGTTCTTCTAAAGTTTTTAAAAGTGCATTAAATGCCTCTCTCGTTAACATATGAAATTCATCTATTATATATATTTTATATTTGCCAGCTACAGGTCTATAATTTGCAGAATCTCTTATCTGTCTTATTTCATCAATTCCTCTATTTGATGCAGCATCTAATTCCATAACATCCATAAAAGCATTTTGATTTATAGATTTACAATTTTCACAAGTATTACAAGGATTATTATTTATTGGATTTTTACAATTCATTAGTTTAGATATTATTCTTGCTATAGTTGTTTTTCCAGTACCTCTTGGTCCGTTAAATATATATGCATGAGATATATTATTTTTCTTAGATGCATTTTTAAAATATTTTTTTATATGATTTTGACCTGCAATATCTTCAAAAGTCATAGGTCTATATTTTCTATACAAACTCTCATTCATTTTTATCCCCCATTTTTAAAGCTATCTCAACAAATCCATTTTCATGAATTTTATTTGTTTTTTCTTTTAATATATTAATTATTTCTTCTGATTTATTTTCTATTATATTTATTTGAAATTCTACTTTATCTGTAAAATTTTTTTCTGTTATTTTCCATCCTTTTTCTCTTTTTAAAAGTTTTTCTATTTCATTAAATTTTGAATAGTCAGTTTCGCAAATTAACTTAATAGAATTATTCATTTCAACTATATCACAATTTTTTATTGAATTTTCTGCAGAACTTGAATAAGCATCTATTAATCCTCTTACTCCTAATTTTATTCCACCATAATATCTAGTAACAACTATTGCAACATTTTTTAGATTATATTTTTCTATTTGACCAAATATTGGTTTTCCAGCAGTACCAGAAGGTTCTCCATTGTCTGAATAATTATACTTTTCTATTTCTTCTATAACATAATATGCCCAACAATTATGAGTCGCATTTTTATATTTTTCAGAAATTTTTTTTATATAATTTTTTGCAGCTTCTTCATTTTTTACTTTTTTTATATTAGTTATAAATTCAGATCTTTTTATATTTAATTTTGTTTCTTTTTCATTTATTATCGAATAATATGACACATTTCACACCTCTTACTTTTTTTGATTTATAGTTGTCAATATAATACTTCCAACTGAAAATATTATTATAAATGAAATTAGAATTAGTAAATTCCAAGGTATTTGATTTAAATGATATCCTAATATCGAAATTTTTCTCCACGATTCAACGGCATATTTAACCGGAAATATATAAGATATGAATTTTATTTTTGAATCTGAAGGTATTGGAATTATGATATCTCCAAATAATATCATAGTACCCGTTATAGCTGTAAGCATGAATGATGCTGATTTTGTAGTTTTAGTAAATGATGATATAAATATCCCCATAGTTGTAAAAGATAAAACACTTAATATTATTATTATAATTACTTCTAATTCATTTCCAATAGATTTTGTACCAAACAATCTATATAAATACCAAGTCATTAGACTTGATATTAAACCTATAAAAAAATAGGCTATAAATTTAAAAGAAATAAATTGCTTTATTTCTAATCCATTAGCTCTATATATATCTAATAGACCACTTTCTTTAGTGTGAGCTATAGAATTTCCTACTCCAATCATAGAAAATAATATTATCATTATTACAGCTATACTTGGTGTAAATATGTCTTTAAATCCAAGATTATTTTGATTTGTTGTTTTTATATTCCCAGTATTCAAATCTGGAACCATTAATTCTAAATTAGGAGCTTTTCTATTTTCATCTACTCCAATTCCACCTTTTAATAAAAATTCAGTTGTAGAACCATTTTTTATATCAGGTATACCCGATAATTCTTTAAAAAGAGTTTTTAAAAGTGTGTATACTGTCATTGATTCTTGTATTCTATCTGGATTTGGTATTAAAAATAATTTAGTTTCTTCATAATCCTTTAAATTTTGTAAAAATCCTTTTGGAATTATTAATACAGAATCAAAATCTTTTGATTTTAAATAGTCTTGAAGTTCTTCTTGACTTTTTAATTCTACTGCATTATCCCATTTTAAAAATTGTCTTAAAAAAACAAATCCAAATCTTCCAAGAAATGAATTATCTTCATTATAAACACCTATTTTATAATTGCCTAATAAATTTTCTGGATAAAATGATGTTCCTAAATAGGCTATTATAACAGGTAAAATTATCATCAAAAGAAATAAACCTGGGTTTCTAAATATTTTTTTTAATTCAAAAAAACTTATTTTAAATGATTTCAAGGTAATCCCTCCAGCTATCTATATATACACCTTTATTTTTTATATGATTTATTAAATTATTATATATTTCATCATTTTTTAATGTATTTGTATCTCCGATTATTATTAATTTCTTTCTCGATCTTGTTAATGATACATTTAATCTTCTATGATCTTTTAAAAATCCTATTTGATTATCTTTATTACTTCTAACCATAGATATTATTATTATATTTTTTTCTCTACCTTGAAAACCATCTACAGTATTTATTTCTAAATTTAAATTTTTATATTTTTCACTTAAAATATCAACTTGATCATAATAAGGAGTTATTATTCCTATTTCTTTTTCATCATGATATTTTAATAATTCATTTATTATTTCATTTATAATATTTATTTCATAAATATTATATTTTGAATTAGATCCAAATTTTTGTTTTTCTGTTTCTTCATTTTCTGAATTTATAAAAATTAAAACATTTTCAGGCATCGATATTATATTGTTAGAATTATTTTTCACCTTTATATTTTTTATAAGTTCAGAAGTTTTTAATTTTCCATTATAAAAATTTTCATTTGAAAATTCTATTATTTTTTTATTCATTCTATACTGTACTCTTAATATAGATGAATAATCTGGATACTTTTTTATAAGTCTTTCAAAAAGTGTCTTTTCAAGTATATCTTTTGCCTCTTTTGATATTATTGTAGGTGGAAGTTGTTTATGATCACCAGTAAGTATTACTTTTTCTGATTTTATAAGAGGTATTAAACATGAGGGTTCTTTTGCTTGAGAAGCTTCATCTATTACATTAACATCAAATTTTATTTTTTCAAGATATTCACTTCCAGCTCCAGAATTTGTTGTTACAATTATATCTGCTTCTTCTATAATATTTTTCATAGCAAATTCTTCCATATATTTAATATTTTTATATAAATCTTCAATTAATTCATTTTCTTTTATCCAATTTGACATAGATTTTAAAACTTTAGAAGATATTCCCCTAAAATTTTTATTATTTTTTGCATGTTTTATTATATCCTCATCATGCATTCCTCTTCTTAAAGAAGGAGTTGGTTTTTTATATTTATTTCTTATTTGTATATAATATTCCATTTCTTCTCTCATTTTTTTTGCATTTTTATAAGTTTCCGACATTTCTAATTGATTATATATTGTTTTTTCTTTAATTTTTTTACTGGTTCTGGCTGGATGTCCTAATCTTGTTATTTTAAATTGATCATTCAATCTTTCAGCTATATTATCAGCAGCAATATTTGATTCAGCTGTTGCTAATACTTTTTTACCTTTTTTTGCTTCTTGTTTTATTATTTCTATAATGGTTCTTGTTTTACCAGTACCAGGTGGTCCATGTAATATATATAAGGTTTCATGAGATAAAGCTTTTTCTACACATAATTTTTGATATTCATTTAATTGTTTATCAAAAAAATCTATTTGATTTACGTTTATTTTTTGTTCAATTTTTTCGTTTAACATTTTTGTAACTTTTTTATCTGAAAGTTTTTTTAATTTTTCAAGAGTCTTATTCATTCTCTTATATATCACATCATTAAAATATAAATCTATTCTAACCTTTCTAAAAATCCAATCTGGTACATTTGTTCCAAATGCTATTGTTATATATTTTTTCCCTATTTCTACAACAGTTCCTTGATGATTTTTTTTCAATGGGTTATTTGTACTCACAATTATTTCATCACCTACAGAAATATTTGTTTTTATTTCTTTTTTTCTACCATATTTTATTAATGTAAATCCACCTACTTCATAACCATCTATTTTCCCATCTAAATTTAAAATAGTCTTACCAATTAATTCTCTTTTTTCTGGGCTTAATTGTTTTATTTCTTCGAGTGTTCTTTCTATTTCGGCTTTTCTTTCGAGTTCTATAGATTTTTTATAAATTTTTATATAATCTTCTAAATTCAATTTTTATCATCCAATTCCTTCGTTATTTTATATAATATTTTTGGCTCTTCATAAAAAGTTATTCTTTCATCTTTTAATTGTATAGCTAATATAAATGTCTCTAAATAAGGTTTATGTAATGTTCTAAGTCTTGGAGAAGGCCATACCATTTCCCAAAGTTTTGGATAATAGGGTTCTTGAGATTTTTTTACCCTTATTAAACCATAATCTTCTATTTCTTTTTTTGATATGATTCTACTATATTCTCCAGTTATCAATTTAACATTATAAGCAATTTTGTCTTTATTATAAGCCAATACAGCTTGAGAAAGATTTTTCATATTTTCAAGATTGTCTATCTCTCCCATTCCAAAAAAACATAAATCATATTTAAATTTTTTTGGGTCTTCAGAATTTTCTTTTAAATATTTTTTTAAAATATCTACTTTCTTTTCATCTGATGCAGCAACAAAAAATATTAAAGCCGATATTATTATAAAAACAAATTCTAATAAACTCGAAGATTTTAATATATACATTATCACTTGATTTATAAGTATAAGAGCAGAAAATAAAGTAAAATATATGGAACCTTTTTTCTTATTTAAATTATAAAATATTATCATAGATAAAATACTTATGCCTATAAAAGGCCATCCACGTATTAAAAATTGTAAGTATATGATTAAAGAAAATATTATACTTATTAAATAATTTTTCATTATACCCTCCTTATTTTCCAACACAAAAATTTGAAAACATTTTTTCTAAAAGTTCATCCGTATAATTCTCACCAGTTAATTTATATATATTTTCTAATGAATTTCTTAAATCATACATTATAAAATCATTAGTTAAATTATTTTTTGAAGCTTCTAAAGCTGATTTTACATCTTTTAAAACTTTTTCAAGTATATTTTTATGAGATTCATTCGTCAAGGTTGGTTCTTTTATATATAATTTTTCAGAATATCTTTCATATATTTCTTTTTCAAGATCTTCTATTTGTTTGTTTTTTGCTGATATTTTTATAATTTTTTCTTTTTCTATTTTAATATCTTTATATTCTTTATCAATTTTGTTTAATACTATAATTTTTTCTTTTTTCTTTTCATTTAAAAATTGCAATATATCTGTATCTTCTGAATCAAATTTTTTATTTCCATCTATTATAAATATTACTAAATCTGATTCTTCAATTGCTTTTTTTGATCTTTCTATACCAATTTTTTCTACTTGATCTTCTGTATTTCTTATTCCAGCGGTATCTATCAATTTTATTAATATTCCTTTTATATTTAACATTTCTTCTATAGTATCTCTCGTTGTTCCAGGCACATCTGTAACTATGGCTCTTTCTTTTCTTAAAAGTGCATTTAATAGAGTACTTTTGCCAGAATTAGGTTTCCCAACTATAGTTGTTTTTATTCCATTAAATGCAATTATCCCATTTTCAGAGTTTTTTAATATATTTTCTATTTTACTTTTTATATTTTCTATTTCTTTTCTTATTTCAAATGTGTCTTCCTCTATATCTTCTGGATAATCCATTTCTACTTCAAGTCTTGCTGAAATATTTAATATATCTTCTTTTATTTCAATTATTTTTTTTGATATACCACCTGTAAACATTTTTTGTGAAGCATTTAAAGAATATTCTGTTTTAGAGTTTATTATATCATTTATAGCTTGAGCCTTTATAAGATTCATTTTTTTATTCAATACTGCTCTTTTAGAAAATTCTCCTGGTAATGCTTCTCTTATATTTTCTTTTAGAATTCTTCTAAATACACTTTTAGTTATTAAATCTCCACCATGTCCAAATATTTCTATCATATCTTCTCCAGTATATGAATTGGGATTTTCATGATATACAAAAGTTATTTCATCTATTTTTTCTTGTTCTTCATATATCCATCCATAATACATATATTTTGGTTTTATCTTTTCTTTTTTTGTCAATTTTTTTAATATTTCTAATAAATTATAACCACTTATTCTTATAACAGATATAGCTCCAATTCCTCTTGGAGAAGATATTGCTGCTATATTATCATATATCATATCTTTCACTCTCCAATTTCTAATATTTTATATAAATATTTTATAGGATCTTTTATTCCATAACTTATTAATTCATTTACATTATTTTCATATATAACTTTTTTTGAATATTTTTTATATATATTTAAATTTGGAGTAACTTCTTCTGAAAACTTAAATCTTATATACTTTTCATCTATTTCAATTTCTTTTATATTTTGATTACTTGCTTTTACTCTTATCTTAGCATATTCAAATAGTTCTTTTACTTCTATTGGGATTTTACCATATCTATCATTTATTTCATTTTTTAATTCTTCAACTTCATCAATATTCTTACTAACAGAAATTCTCCTATATATTCTCATTCTATCTATAGAATTTGATATATATTTTTCTGGTATCAATAAATTTCCCCTTATTCCTATAATTTCTGTATATTCAATATTTTTTATAATTTCTTTTTCTTTTTCATTTAATAATTCATTCGTAACTTTTTCAAGTATATTTTTATATAAATGTAGCCCTACTGAATTAATATGACCTTTTTGATCTAAACCTAATAAATCTCCATAGCCTCTTATTTCTAAGTCTCTAAGCGCTAATTTTAATCCTGAACCAGGTTCATTGAATTTTTTAATGGCTTCAAGTCTTTTTTGACTTTCTTCTTTTAATTTTTCATCTTTATATAAAAAATATGCGAATGCTCTTTTATTAGATCTACCAACTCTACCTTTTATTTGATATAATTGAGAAATTCCATATCTTTGAGAATCGTCTATTATTAAAGTGTTAACATTAGGAATATCTATTCCATTTTCAACTATTGATGTTGATATCAATAAATCTATTTCACCTTCATAATATTGTTTTATTTTTTTGTTTATTTCACTTTTATTCATTCTTCCATGTATATATTCTATTTTTAATTCTGGAATTACATCTTTTAATTTTTTATATACTTTTTCTATAGTATTTATTCTATTGTGTACATAAAGTATCTGGCCACCTCTTCCTTTTTCTCTAAGAGCAGCAGTTCTAACAATTCTTTCAGAGTATTTACCTATAAATGATTGTATAGGTATTCTTCCGATGGGTGGAGTTGATATAGTTGATATTTCTCTTAATCCACTTATTGACATATATAATGTTCTTGGAATTGGAGTTGCACTCATCATTAAAAAATTTACACCTTTTGAAAGATTTTTAAATTTTTCTTTTTGTAATACTCCAAACCTTTGTTCTTCATCTATTATTACAAGCCCTAACTTTTTCGGATTTATTTTTTCACTTAAAAGCGAATGTGTTCCTATTAATATATCTATAATTCCATTTTTCAAATTATTTATTATTTTTTCTCTATTTTTAGGTGTGGTATTTCTATTTAAAAGCTCTATATTTATTCCAAAAGGTTCATACCTTTCTTTTAAAGTTTCATAATGTTGAGAAGATAATATTGTAGTAGGAGCTAAAAATAATACTTGATAATTCGAAATTATTGTTTTAAAAGCTGCTCTTATAGCAACTTCAGTTTTGCCAAATCCAGCATCTCCTACCAATAATCTATCCATAGGTTTTAAATTTTCTAAATCTGAATTTATTTCTTCAATACATTTAACTTGATCTAATGTTTCTATATATGGAAATGTTTTTTTTAACTGATCTTCAAGTTCTTCATCACCTTTTATTATTATTCCTTTTTGATTTTCTCTTAAAGCATATATTTTTATTAATTGTTTTACTTTTTGCTTTATTTTTTCTTCTACCTTTTTTTTGGTGTTTTTCCATTTCTTTCCATTTAAATTAGATATATTTATAGTATCTTTATCTCCAAGATACTTTGAAAGTTTATCTAATCTTTCTACTGGCACAAAAACTCTTGATTTAGAAGCATATTCTAATGTTATATATTCTCTTTCGCCTAAAGCATTTTTCATTTTTCTTATGCCTTTATATAAAGCTATTCCATAATCTTCATGCACAACTAAATCATCTTCTTTTAGATCTTCCCAATCTATCAATGGCAATGATTCTAAAGTATTATTTTCTTTTTTTAATTTATAAGTGTTATTTTTTAAGTTTAAGGTATATTCTTTATATTTTATAGTATTTATTATCTCTAAAGGTAATCCAGAAAATTCTTTGTATATAAGTTTTTTATTTTCATCATCACACATTTCAAAATTTTCTTTTTCTTTTTCTGAAAATGTTTTTATTATTTCATCTTTATTTATAAAAATTATTTCATAATCATTTTTTATATAACTAAACAATGTTTTTTTGTTTTTATAAAAAAGTGCTGGAAAAGTATTTAATTGATTTATATCAATGGCATCCTTTATCCTCTCTTTCATTTTATTTATATTTTCTTTAAATTTTAATATTTCAGATCCAGGTATTATTTCTATACTCTCAATATTTTTTATAGATTTCTGATTATTATAATCAAAATAAGTTATTCTATCTATTTCTTTATCAAATAATTCTATTCTATTTGGTAAAACCTCTCCGGGTATATATAAATCTCTTATAAATCCTCTTTTGGAATATTCAGAGTTATTTCTTACTTCTGAAACATTTTGATATCCCATTTCAAATAAATTTTCATCATAATTTTCATTTATTTTATATTTTATATTTTTAAAATCTTCTGGAGGTATTGTATATCTCGTTAAAGAATGAAATGTAGTTATAATATTTATATTTTGATTTTTTTTGATTTTATTTAATACATTTATTCTTTGATTTTTTATATTTGAGGAAACATCTATATTTTCAAATGGAAATATATCAAAGTCAGGATAATAATAAGTATTCTTTATATCTATATTTATATTAAAGTATTCAGGTAATACATATATTTTTATTTTATCTTCTTTGTTTTCTTCTATAAATTTTTTTAAACTCATCGGTTCATCCTCCGATTAATTTTAAATATTTTTCATTATTTTTAGAGTCGTAAAATCCAATTGCTTCTGAATAATATTTAACTTTAGAATCTATTAAAACAGCTAATTGATTTTTTATCCAATAGTATTTTATATTCGTTCCTACGGGTACATCTATATAAAATCCTATAAATTTTAAATTTTTTGGATTTAAATTTTCTTCTTTTATTAATTCTAATAATGTTTTTTTTATTATTTCTTTATTAAATTTATTTTCTATATTTTTTAAAGGATTTTTTATTATTTGATTATTTATTTTTCCAGTTTTTATTTTAACATTTATATTCATATTTATGGTTTTAGAATGTTTTTTTATGGTTTCCATTTTTATTATATTTAGTTTTTCTTTTAATTTTATTTTTTTCATTTCAAAATTTAAAATTAAATTTGTTTTTATTAATTTTGCTTCTTTTATTGCATCATCAAAAAGTTTAGTATTTTTATAATTTTCCATGCTTTTTAAATTTAAATCAATATTTTCATCAATTTTTTTAATATTATAGTAATTTTTTATATCTATATTATTAAAAATAATTTGCGGACTTTTATTTTGTATGTCCGCAAATTTTATTTTATTTTTATTTATATTTTTTATTCTTATATCATATTCCAAATCTCTTTCTATTATGTTTAATCTTCTGAATAACATATATGATTTAATGCCTCACTTAATCTTTGAAATGGTTCATATATATCAAAAATTTCCGAAATTTTTATAATTTCTTGAAATAAATCGGAACCTATTTCTTTTATGAATTGTAGTTTTAAAGATTTATTATCTGAAATCGATACATAGGCTTCTTTTTGATTCAATTTTGTTTCATTATTTGAAAAAACTTCATTAATAAAACATATATTTTTTTCAGTATCAATCATATCTTTTATTTCAGGATCATTTATAAATATTATTTCTAAATTTTCAACATTTTCTAATACTTTTTGTCCTATAATCTCATTTGCAAGATAAGATTTCAAATTTTTACCGTATATTATTTTTTGTATTTTTCCGGGTTTTATAGGTTCTGTATATTTAAAAGATACTGGTAATCCTTTATTATTCAATATCAATATTCCACCCGTAAATTTTTCATCTTCAGATTTGTATATCTTAAAATATCCAATCATAAATATTCCACCTTTATAATCTTATATCTAAATTTTTTCCTCTATATTCATCAAAAAGATATTTTTTGTTTTTTATTTTGTTTTTTATGTTTTTATTTTCTTTTTCTATATTTTGTTCTTTTTCATCTATATTTATATTCTTTTTTTCAATATTTTCATTTTTCTTTATTTTTTGTTTTTCTCTTTGATATTCTTGTATTTGATTTATTAAATTAATATTTTTTGATGCACTAAAACTTGTATCTATTGCAGATACATTTTTTGCAACATCTGTATTATTATTCATTATTATTTGTAAATTATGAAGTTCGCTCATATTCATCACCCTCTTTTTATTGAGGTTTTTAATTTAATTATTATAGACGAATGTATTTGTGATATTCTTGATTCGCTAACTCCTATTATTTCACCAATTTCTTTAAAAGTAAGCCCTTTTTCGTAGTATAATGACAAAATCAATTGTTCTTTTTCTTTTAATTTTTTTATATTTTCTTCTAATTCATCTTTAAGCATTTCTTTATAAGCTATTATTTCTGGATCATTTTCATCATTCTTTTCTAAGTCTATAGATTCTTCTCCATGATTTAATATATACATATCAAGATCTAATATTTGGCTTTTTTTTATTGAAAATTTTATTTTATTCAATTCTTCTTTGCTTATATTAAGTTTTTCTTGTATTTCTTCATCACTATAAAAAGAATCAGAATTATTAACTAAAAATTCTTCATATTTTTTTACTAAATGCCTTACTTCTTTTGGTAGCCAATCTATTTTTCTCAGATAATCCAACATAGCCCCTCTAATTCTTGTCATAGCATAAGTATAAAAAGTCGCACCATGTTTAGGGTCATATCTTTCATATGATTGCAATAAACCAATTACTCCTTCTTGAATTAAATCATCTAATTCAACACTTTTTGGAAGATTTGTCATTAAATTTAAGGCTATAACTTTTATTTTCGGTAAGAAATTTTTTACAACTTGGTCTTTATCCAATCTATAATTCATAATATCACCCTTTAAATTGTAAATATTTCAACCTTTTCTCCTCCACCAACTTTCTTAATTTGTAAATCACCATTTTCAATATTATATTCTATACTTCTTGCTCTACTACCACCTGTATCTTCTGCAATTATTTTAATACCATTATTTTTTAGAATTTTTTTTATCGCCTCTACATTTCTATTTCCTATATCCATTGCTTTTGAAGAATTTCCAAACATAGCAGCTCCACCAGCAATTTTTGCTTCCATCGAAGTAGAACTGCTACCATTTTTTTTCATTTCATTTATTATTATATCTAATCCAGTATCGGCATACTTACCTGGTTTTTTAATATCTTTACCATTACTCTCTGGTAACATTATATGTATCATAGAACCAATTTTTTTTCTTTTATCTCTTATACATACACCAACACAAGAACCAAGACCTAATGTTACTAAGAGATCTTCATTTTGAGAAGTTACATATTCTCCTATACCGATTATCTTCTTACCCATCAATCCCCAACCCCATTGTTTTTAAGATTTTTGCAAGGCTTTCTTGATCAGGTATATATATTATGTATCCTGATATCTTTTTATTATAATTTTCTACTTTCATATTCGTCTCTATTTGAATTATATAATCATCACCATCTGTTGTTATCAGAGATACTTCAGAAACAATGGCGGCAAGCACATCAACTACGACTTTTGGAGGCAATGAATGTATATTTAATCCCGTAAAATTAGATAATGACACAACATAAGAACTACACATTATATTTCCGAGTTCTCCTATAGCTGAAGTTGTTATTTCATCCATATTAGTTAAATCTTCAGGTTTAGGTAACATCATCATTTCCAATAAATTTTTTATATCTTCAGTTCCCATCAAAAATAATATTGCACCATCAAGATCTCCACCAACACCTATCATTGCACCAGCAGTTATTTCTTCTGGATTATCGAATATTTTCCATAAATCAGATAAAGATATTATTTTTACATCGGGAACATTTATGTCTACTTTTCTATCTAACATCATAGAAACTGATGTTGCAGAATTTCCAGCACCTATATTACCAAGTTCTTTCAATGCATCAAGTCTTATCTTATCTATATGATCATATAAAGACATTTAAACTCCTCCATTCATATTCTTTTATTTTTTTTCATAGAATTGATTTGATATCTGAATACAAATTTTACATATTCCGATTCTGTTTTATTGTCTAAATTCATAAACTCAACGCCATATATATATTCATTTAAGTCCGTTTTACCTATTAATCTTATTACTTGAGATAATTGATTTTCTATCTTTAAATCGTCTTTTAAATCAATATTTATATATAATCTGTCTTTTTCATTTAAGGTTTGTGAACTTATCATAGATATTCCACCTGCGGAAAAATCTTTTGTGAGAAATCTATTTTTTTTAGGTTTTTTTTCTTTTTCATATTCTTCGAATAAATAATAATAACCAGATTCTACCAATGGAACTCTAACATATTTTCTTCTTTGAATTTTAAATATTATATCTGGAACAAATATCGTTAAGTATCTAATATTGCCTTCTTTTCCCATTTTAAAAATTTTACTTTTAAATAGAAAAACAGATGTATTTGAGTAAACTCTAACTTTTATATTAATACCTATTGGTAATTTTATTAAACCGCCTTTATATATTGGAATTCCTATATTTGCAAGATTTTTTTCTGTTGAATAATCATGTAATATACTTTTATAAGTACCTTTATAATACTCTTCATCTACTTCTATTTCAATTGCAAGATTGGGTTCTAAGGATTTTTTGGCAAAGACTTTTTCAATAAATTCAGACATTTTGTCCTCCTCTTTAAATATAATTACTTATAATTTTATTGAAAAAATTAATAGCATCTGTATTTTCAGAATCTTCAAATTTTATTATATATCTTTTAAAATTAAAAATTTCGTCTCTTATTTTTTCAATTTTCCCTTTTATAATTATATCATTAACAGATATAAGTTTTATTTTAATTTCATCTTCTATATTAAAATTATTTTCCGTAGATGTAATTGCTATATAATTATTTTTGTTGAAATCTAATATTATTCCTTTATATTCATCATTTATTATAATAGGATAAAATAGAGGAAGCCTAAAACTCTGTCTTTTTGTTATATATTGAAAATCTTTTTTTAATTCTATTGTTATATTAGTTTCTTTTATTTCTGTAACTTTTCCCAACATTTTAAATGTTCCATTATATTCTATCTCTATGTTTATTATATCATTAATTTGCATATCAGATTCTGGATTTATTATAAGTATTTTATTGTTTATATACTTTATTATTTTTGTAGAATATCTTTTCATTTTATGTTGTATACTTAAAGAATTCCCTTTACTTAAAGCTAATTTTAATATTATATATATGAATTCTTTTTTCATATCATACACCCAAACCAAATAATTTTTTAAATTTATTTATAAAAGGTTCTTTTTGTTGATAATCTTCTTCCATTATATCCATAGATATTTCTTTTATAATCTTCGAAAATCTTATATTTTCTTTAAATTCTACAATAGGAATTTGTCTTTTTATTGAATCATGTACTAATTTTTCATAGTATACATCATAAAATTTTTCGATTTTTTTATTTAGAAATTTGCTAACAGTTCTATTCAACACTTCTTTGACAGGTTCTATTTCATTTTTATCTCTTATCATATTTAAAATTATATTTAATTCTGCATTAACTCCTATCATTGATAATGCCTTTATAAGAGTATATGCATTAACAATAGCAGTAGGTTCGGGTATTGTTACCAAAAGTATTTTATCAGCTGATATATAAAATGAGTTTAACTTTTCAGAATATCCAGCGCCTATATCTACTATTAGATAATCATGTTTTGAAGCCACTTTTAAAAATTCATCTGCCATTTTATTTGTAAAATTATTTTGAAATATTTTCCAATCTTTAAAATCAAAGCCTGTACTTATTACATTTACACCATATTTTGTTTTTTGAACACATTTTTCTATATTAGCTTTTCCATCTATATAGTCACTAAGTGTAAAATTCACATTCTTTCCTAATAATATTGAAGCATTTGCAAATCCTGCATCAGAATCAAACAAAAGAACTGATTTTCCAGTTTTAGCAATTTCTGTACCAAGATTAACTGAAAATACAGATTTACCTACTCCACCTTTTCCACCAGAAATACATATTATTTTAGTTTCAACATTGTTGAATTGTTCTCTTAAACTCTGAGCCTGATCTTGATATTGGGGGGTCATTTTTTTACCTCCTCTAAAACTTCTTGAATTAATTCACTTATATTAGGTTTTTTTATATCATCTGGAACTTTTTGTCCATTTGTTATATACAATAAAGGTAATTTAGAATAATTTATCAATGAAAAATATTGGCCAATAGTTGATGTTTCATCTTTTTTAGTAAAAATTAATGCATTTGGAGATGCTATACTAAATTTTTCATATATATTTATTGCATCTATAGTTTTTATATTAGATGAAATAGCCAAAATTTTAAAATCTGGTTTTACTGTATCTATAAATACTTTTAATTCTCCTAATTGAATATCATTTTTATGAGACCTTCCAGCTGTATCTATTAAAATTGTATCATAGTCTACTAAACTTTCTAAAGTAGTTTTTAAATCCATTGGTGTATAACATACATGAGCCGGTATACCCATTATATCAGCATAAATTTTTAATTGATCTGCTGCAGCTATTCTATATGTATCAATAGTAACTATTGCAACTTTTTTATTATCTTTTTTAGCAATAGCAGCTAATTTAGCCAATGTTGTAGTTTTTCCTATACCTGTAGGACCTATAAGCATTACTTTTCCTTCTAAATCTTTTTCAGATATTATTATATTTTTCATAAGAATATTTTTAATTTTTAAAATAAAATTATTATCTTCACGCCAATTTTCATTTATTTCTAAATCTTGTATTTCATCATATATCATTTCTACAATTTTATCAGAAAAATCATTTTTTATAAGTATATCTCTTACTTCTTGAAAAAAATTATTATTTTTATTCATATTTTTATTTAATTGTGATATCATTTTTTTTATTTCTTCTAAATCATTATCTTTTGAATTTATATGTAAATCATTATTTGGATTATTATTTTCTGATTTTAATATTTTTTCTTGTTTTTTTAGTTGATCATCAAAATTATTGTTTTGTTTATTTTTGTAAAATAATTCAGCATCTTTATCTATTGTTCTTGATACTTCTCTCTGTGAATCTATTAATTCAAGTAATTCTTGAGCTAATGTTGGTTCTTCAGTATCTTGAACTTGTTTATTTTTTTCTTTTTCTATTCTTTGATTTAATCTTTTATTTCTTTCAACCATATTATTTAAAGAATAAATTTCATTTGCATTATTTGTAATATATTCATTTTGAAAGTTTTTATTTTTTTCTTCTGCTTTTTCGCTTAATACGGTAACTTCAACATATTTTTTACTTCCTATACCTAAAAAACCACCTTTTTTTATTTTTTTAGTATCCAATATATATGCATCATCACCAAAATCTCCTCTTATTTGCTCCATAGCTTCAGATATATTTTTTACCATATATTTTTTTACTTTCATAAATGAGCCCCCTTAAATAGCTATTACCTGATCAACATTAAGTGAGGTGTCAGCAGGTACTTCTTCATAAGCTATTATATTTATATTTTGTACAAAATTTAATAATACAGTTGATAATGGATATCTTATACTTTTAGAACATATTAATACTGGATTAAAACCTTTCATCATTAAATTTTCCAAATTTTTTGATAGTCTTTCTATTAGTATGTTTGTATATTCAGGTTCTATAGCTAAATATCTTCCTTCTTCTCCTTCAGCAATAGAATCTAATATCTTTTTTTCTACCATTGAATCTAAAGCAACTACATGTAATTGACCATCTGAAGATTTTAGTTGTTCACAAATTTGTCTACCAAGACCTATTCTTACATGTTCTAATAATTTTTCATGATCATTTCCATATTTATCAGATGATTCTATTAAATATTCAAAAATTAAAGGTAAATTTCTTATAGATAATTTTTCATATAATAGTCCCTGTATTATATTTTTTAGCTCGTGCATTTTTAGCATTGAAGGGATTAATGTGTCTACTAATGTAGAATTTTTTACTCTTAACCCTTCTACAAGAATTTCTAATTCTTTTATACCAACAATTTCATGAGAATATTTTTTTATTAATTCTGATAAATGTGTAGCAAAAACACTTGGAGCATCAACCACAGTATATCCATTACTTATAGCATTATCTTTTTCACTTTCATCTATCCAATAAGCAGATAATCCAAAAGATGGTTCTTGAGATTGAATTCCAGCTAATTCTTCAGATGCCATTCCAGAATTTATTGCTAAAAGTCTGTCAGGTAATAGTTCATATCTTCCTATTTCTACACCTTTTAATTTTATTATATATTCATTTGAACTCAATAAAACAGAATCTCTTATTCTCACAGGTGATATAACTATTCCAAGTTCATATGCAATTTGTTTTCTTACTATTGTTATTCTATCTAAAAGATCTCCCCCTTGGCTTGGGTCTGCAAGAGGTATTAAACCATAACCTATGTCTACTTCAATAGTATCATTTTGTATTACTTCAGATACTTCATCCGGACTTGTTAATGGAGGAGAAATATTTCTTGGCATTTGATTTTCTGATTGATTTAAAGAATTTTGTGGTGTAAAAGAGTCTACTTTTCCAGCACTCTCTAATAAATACTCTTCTGAATTTTTATTATTCATGATTGCAATTAATATTAGGAAAAAACCCAAAATTATTGCTGGTAATACTGGTAATGGAGAAAATAAACCTATACTTATTATCATTATCCCTGTTATATATAACACTTTTTTTTCTGATGCTAATTCTTTTATAACATCTGTACCAAAATTTTCTTTTGAAGCGGCTCTTGAAACTATCATACCAGAAGCTGTCGATATTAATAATGCTGGAATTTGTGCAACCAATCCATCTCCAACAGTAAATAAAGTATATAATTCTGCTGCTTCTCCTATACTCAAACCCTGCTGTAAAACTCCTATTAATAATCCTCCAAGAATATTTATAAGAGTTATTATTAATCCAGCAATTGCATCTCCCCTTACAAATTTACTGGCTCCATCCATGGCACCATAAAAATCTGCTTCTCTTCTTATTTCTTCTCTTCTGTTTCTTGCTTGTTCCTCAGTTATCAATCCAGAAGATAAATCAGCATCTATTGACATTTGTTTTCCCGGCATAGCATCAAGTGTAAATCTTGCAGTAACTTCAGATATACGTTCAGAACCTTTTGTTATTACTAAAAATTGAATTACTATTAAAATTAAAAATATTACTATACCTACTATAAAATTACCTCCAACTACAAAATCTCCAAACGCTCTTATTACTTTTCCTTCAAAAGCTTGACCTTGAAGTAATATTAATCTTGTAGATGAAACATTTAATGATAATCTTAATAGAGTTGTTATAAGTAATAATGAAGGAAAAGAAGATATATCCAACGCTTTTTTTACATATAATGAAGATAATAATATTATTATAGATAATCCTATATTAAATAACTGTAAAAAGTCTAGTAAGAATGGCGGTATTGGCAAAACCATCAATAGTACCATTCCAACTATTAAAACAGCTACTATTACATCCATACCCTTAAATTTCATTCTACACCCCTCATTTTTTATTAGATAATTTATAAATATAAGCTAAAACTTCTGCAACAGGTTTATAAAGTTCTTCTGTAACTTCTTCATTTATATCAACTTCTTTATATAAAGCTCTTGCCAAAGGTGGTTTTTCTATTATAGGAACATTATTTTTTCTTGCTACTTCTTTTATCTTATTTGCAATTTCATTTGCACCTTTAGCAATAACTTTTGGAGCATTCATCGTATTTGAGTCATACTTTATTGCAACAGCATAATGTGTTGGGTTAGTAACAATTACATCTGCTGTTGGAACCTGTTGTATCATTCGGCTAAAAACAATTTTTTGCATAAATTCTCTCTGTTTTCTTTTTATTTGCGGATTTCCTTCTGTATCTTTCATTTCTTCTTTAATTTCATGTTTACTCATTCTTAAATTCTTTTTATATTCATATCTTTGATACCAATAATCTATTAAACTGAGAACTAAAAGTGCTAATCCAAGTTTAAACATTATTTCAACTGATATTGAACCTATAAAGTATAATGAATAAATTAACTCTTCAGAAGATAATTTTTGAACTTCTGATATTCTTTTTGCAATTATAGAATATGAAATATAACCTATAACAGCTAATTTTACTATATTCTTAATGAGTTCAACTAATTTTTTTAAAGAAAATAAGTTTTTTAATCCTTTTACTGGATTGATTTTACTGAAATCAAGTTTTATGGCATTTTTTGCAACTAAAAACCTTGTTTGTAATAATCCAAAAAGTAAAGACATTAAAGCACCAGCAATAAATAATATCATTATTTTAATATAAATTCCAGAATGATATTTATATCCATATTGAAAAACATTTACTCCAACTATATCAGTATCAAGTAAAAAATAATCTTGAAAAATTTTATTTAAGTCCTCAATTATTCCTCCAGCAAAAAAATACAATAATCCTGAAAGAGTTAAAAAAGACATTGCCATGTTAAATTCTTTTGATTGAGCTACATTACCTTCTTCTCTTGCTTTTTCGATTCTTCTTTGTGTTGGTTCTTCAGTTTTATCTGGATCGGCAAAAAGTAGTATATCTATTTCGATAATAGAATCATCGTATTTTCTATCCAATGATATATTTCGAAAAAAAGTTTTGTGAATTGTTCGTTCCATGAAACTATCACCACCATATAAATTATAAATCCTACAAGCACATTTAAAGGTAATCCAACCATAAAAACATTCATCTGAGGCATTAATCTTGATATTATACCTAAAGCTATTTTAATAAATATCATAAATGCTATTATTGGCATAGAAAATTGTAACCCTATTAAAAGTATATCTGATATTTTACTTGCTATTATCAAATAATTTTCTCCATTTAATTTAAATAAAACTGGAACTTTATTAAAACTTTCTATAAACAAATTATAAATCAATATGTGACCTTTAAATATGAAGAAAGAAAAGGTTACAAAAATATAAGAAAATTGAGATAATATAGAGACTTCTTCATTAAGTGTTGGATCAAGAACATTTGCCATTGCAAAACCCAATTGAACTCCTATAAATTCTCCAGCAAATTGAACCGCATAAAATATAAGATTTGTAACTATTCCTATAGTTATTCCAATAATAAAGTTTACTATTAGATAATAGACTATCAACATCGCACTTGAATCAATTGGAAAGTTTGAATTGTCATTTAATAATATTAAATAAGATAAAAAAATAGCTATAAAAATTTTTACATTCCTTGGTACCATATTAGAGTTTATAAATGGAATATAAAAAAAAGTTCCTATTAATCTTGTTAATATAAAAAAATAAATCCAAAGTTTATAGCTTAAAAGCTCCAATTTAAATCATTCCCATATAAGTTGTTAATATTATATTTGTATAATCTGCTATTTCTTGTATCATCCAACCAAATAAAAAAGCTAATGCTAAAAAAGTTATTATTATTTTTGGAGCAAATGTAAGTGTTTGTTCTTGAATTTGAGTTACCGCTTGAAATATACTAATTATTAAACCAACAGCTATACTTATCAATAATATAGGAGTTATAGTAGTCAAAAAAACATTTATACCATTAACAAAAACTTCTATCATGACTTCTTCTGTCATATGATCAGCCCCCTCCGAAACTTCTTACTAAACTTCCTATTACTAAATCCCAACCATTTACTATAATAAATAGCATTATTTTAAAAGGTAGAGAAATCAGTACAGGAGGAATCATTATCATTCCCATAGATAATAATATACTTGCTACAACCATATCTACCAGAATAAATGGAATATATAATAACAAACCCATTTTAAATGATATTTCTAATTCACTTAAAGCAAATGCAGGTATTAATATTTGAAAAGGGGTGTCTTCAATATTTTGTATTTGTGTATTTGTAGAATTAGCAAGAAGTATTATATTATCTTGATTTTTATGATCTATTATTTCTCTAAGCATAAAATCTTTAAAAGGATTATAAGCTTTTTCAATAACTTCTTCATATCCAATTTCTTGATTATTATAAGGTATAATAGCTTCATTATAAACCCTATCAAAGGTTGGATACATTATCATTATAGTTAAAAAGAGTGCCAATGCAACAAGAACTTGATTTGGTGGTGCTTGTCTTGTTCCTAATGCTTGCCTTAAGAAACCCATAGTAACTACCAATCTGGTAAACGAAGTTAATAGCATCAATAAACCAGGAGCAATCGAAATTACTGTTATTATTAATACTATTTCTAAAACTGGATTTAAAGTATTAGGTTGTGTTTGTTGTATATCGATACTTATATCTGGTAAACCTATATTTTCTGAAAAACTCAAAATATTAATAAAAATAATAAACAATATAATAAAAATTTTTTTGTTTAAAATAGATTTCATTTATAGAACCCCTCTAATTTCATTTTTCATTTTTTTTCATGAAGCCTCTTAAAGTATCTTTAAAATTTATGTTATTTATTTGAATATTTTCAATTTCTGATTGAGTTAATTTTCTTATAATTTCTGTTGAATTATTTCCTATTAAAGTATAATAATAATCTTCATTTAATTTTAAAACTCCTATATATATATTTTTTTCTATATAGTACTTTTTTAAAATTTTTATTTCGGAATTTATTACACCATTTTTACTATATTTTATAATTATTCTATATAGTATATACATTATTATTATTAATGCAATCATACTTAAAAACCATAAAAATATAGAAAGTCCTCCACTGCTTTTTAGCAATGTGGAGGAAGCATTTATTGTTTCATATTCTAAGTTCATCAACCTTGCTCCAATTTTTGTATAGCCTCAATTACTCTATTTGATTGGAAAGGTTTAACTATAAAGTCTTTTGCACCAGCCTGTATAGCTTCAATTACCATTGCCTGTTGTCCCATAGCCGAACATACAATTATTTTAGCCTCACTATCTCCAGCTTTTATTTCTTTTATGGCTTGAATACCATCCATTACCGGCATAGTTATATCCATAGTTACAAAATCTGGTTGAAGTTCCTTATATTTGTCTACAGCTTCTTGACCGTTAGCAGCTTCTCCAACTACTTCATAACCGGCTTTTGTAACTATATCTTTTAATATCATTCTCATAAAAGCGGCATCATCAGTTATCAATATTTTTTTGCCCATTAAGAAGTGCACCTCCCAAATATTCCTTAATTATTTTTATTAAAATTTAAGACTTCTTTTATATCAAGGTATACTATAAGACGATTATTAACCTTTATAATCCCCTTAACTTTTCCTGCATAAATTTCATTGTTTGATTGAAAATTTTCCAATTTTTCTGGATCAATATTCAATACATTTTTAACTTCATCTACAAAAACCCCTATTTCTTCTTCATCAATCTTTAAAATTAATATATTTTCGAATTTATAATCTTCTGGAAGACTCAAATTTAAAATTGCTGTTAAGTCTATTACTGGAACTATTCTACCCCTTAAATTAATAACACCATTGATGAATTTTTTAGAGTTAGGTACAGGAGTTATTTCTTGCATATCTACAACACTTTCAATGTTATCAACTTCTAAAGCAAATTCTTGATTATATATTTGAAATGATAAGACATCTCTCATTTATTTTATCCCTCCTTTTTAAATTAAGGAACCTACATCTAATATCAATGCTATGCTACCATCTCCAAGAATAGCTCCACCAGAAAACTCTTTAACATCATTTAATAAGGATCCAAGAGATTTTATTACTATATCATCTTGACCTAATAATTTGTCTACTATTATACCATATTTTTTATTACCTATCTTTATTATAACTATGTTTTCTTGTGTATTTTTCTTTTCCTCAATTTCAAACATTTCTCTTAATCTTACTATTGGGATGACTTCTCCTCTTAATAAGAACACTTCTCTATCTTGTACTTCTTTTATTTCCCCATCACTCAATTTTTGAGTTGTATCAATATTTGCTATAGGTATAGCATAAACATGTTCATTAACAGTTATTAATAATGCTTCTATTATAGCTAATGTTAAAGGCAATCTTATTGTTACAACAGTACCTTTTCCTGGTTCAGAGTCCACAGAAACATTACCTTTTAAAGATTCAACAGCAGATTTTACAACGTCCATTCCAACTCCTCTACCAGAAAGTTCTGTTGCTTTTTCTTTAGTAGAAAGACCTGGCAAAAATATCAAATTATATATTTCATCATCAGCCATAGATTGAGCTTTTACTGAATCTACAACTCCATTATTAACAGCTTTTTTTAATATTTTATCTCTATCTAAACCTTTACCATCATCTGATATTTCTATAACAACTTCATTTCCTTCATGTCTTGCACTTAATTTTATAGTTCCTATTTTCGGTTTTCCTCTAGAAATCCTCACTTCTGGTGATTCTATTCCATGATCTAAAGAATTTCTAATTAAGTGAACCAAAGGATCTCCTATTTCATCTATAACAGTTCTATCAAGCTCTGTTTCTTCTCCTTCGATAATAAGATTTATATCTTTTCCAAGATCTTTAGCTATATCTCTTACTAATCTAGGAAATCTATTAAATACAAATGATACAGGAACCATTCTAACTTTCATTACAATTTCTTGAAGATCTAAAGTAATTCTTGATAATTGAGATAAACTTTCATCAACTTCTTTTATATTATATTTTCTCAAAGTTTCAACAATTCTACTCCTTGAAATAACTAATTCAGCCATCAAATTCATAAGTTCATCAAGTTTTTTAATATCTACTCTTATAGATTGTGATGTTTTAATTTTTTTCTTTGTATTATTGTTTTTATCTTCTTTTTCTTTTTTTATCTCTGATTCAGATTCTATTTCTTCTGTTTTATTCTCAATTAAATCTTTATTAAAAACATCTATATAAACATTTTCAATTTCTGATACACTTTTTATAGCTTCAACAATTTTTCTTTTATCAGCTTTTGTGACAATACCAAATAAAAGTTCATTATCAAATTTTTCTTCTTCTATATCTTCTGTAGAAGGATTTGAATAAACTATTTCTGATTTATATTCTTCAAATTTATGATATATCATATAAGCCCTTGCAAGTTTTAATTGTATATCACTTTTTAATATTATTTTGACAAAATAGAAATTTAATTCCTCTTCATCAGCTTTTTCTTTTATTTTCGAAAGTGTTGATTTTGTAATATCATCTATTTCAAAATTTATTTTAATATTATTTGAAATATCTTCCAAATCAACTTCATTTTTATTTTCTACAGTTTTAACAGATTTAGTAATTTCTTTTTTCTCTAATTTAATAGGTTTTTCATCGCTTTCTTTTTTTCCGCCAGAAAGCAATTCATTGAATTTTTTTGTTAAACTTTCAACATTTGTAGTATGTCCATTACCACCTTCAGATATATCATTCAAAGATTCATCAAGTGTATCTAATCCTTTAAACAATAAATCTATGAGTGTTTCATCTGCATTTATTATATTATTTCTAACTTTATCCAATGTATTTTCCATAGTATGACAAAGCTTAGCAAGTTCATCAAAACCTAATGTACCTGCCATTCCTTTAAGTGTATGCATAATTCTAAAAATTTCATTTATTAAGTCTTTGTTTTCATTGTCGTTTTCTAAATTGAGAAGTGCGTCATTTAAATTTTGTACATTTTCTCTTGCTTCTTCAAGGAAAACACTCAAGTATACATCCATTTCTCCCATATTATCCCTCCTCAATGGACATTAGATGTTGGGTCAAAAAATATATTGCATAGTTTTTAGATTTTTCTCTAATTTCTTCTCTATTTCCTGAAAATAGTTTATTTTTAACAATAATTTGTTTTTTTATTTTAAATGCAAAGTAAACAGTTCCAACTGGTTTTAGAAATGTTCCACCACCAGGACCAGCTATTCCACTAACTGATATACATACATCTGTATGCATTATTTTATATAAACCATCAACCATTTCTTTTACACATTCAGAGCTAACAGCGCCATATTTTTCTAAAGTAATCTTTTTTACTCCAAGTACTTGTTTTTTTATTTTATTAGAATAACTTATAATACTTCCTAAAAAAATATCTGATACGCCTGGATAATCAACTAATTGAGAAGATATCATTCCACCAGTACATGATTCTGCAGTAGATATAGTATAATTTACTTGTTTTAATTTATTTATCAATATTTGAGTCATAGTATTCTCATAAAAAATTATATTATGGTACTTGTAATATAAATCAAAAATAAATTGAATATTTAAATTTGTTTTTAATTTTATATTTAGTTGATTGTTTTTGAATTTTAAATCTATTAATTCTACAATTTCATTTTTCAATATAAAATCTTCAATTAAAATATTATCTTCACAGTATCCAAAAATAGTATATTCTTTATATTGTTTACAATTTATTTTATCATATATAATTAAAAAATTATCTAATTTAAAATTTAAATATCCGAAATTGTCTAAAATTTTACATTTATCAGGAATCATTATATTTTCAATATCTATTTTATCATATATTTTATTTATTGGTATCATTTTTTCGTTATAATTAGATGATATATGTAAAAAAAATTCTTTTAATATTTCTATTGAATCAATATATAGTATTTGATTTTGATTAAATTTAATATTATCAATTTGTTTTTTATTAACAATATTTATTATTTTCAAAATATCACCTCTATTATTTAATTTTACCATATATTTACTTTAATAATTATTTACTAGTGTTTATTTTTAAATTAATTTTTAAATTAATTTTTATAAAAAAGGAGGATATAATGAGAAATTTTAATAAAGAAGCAAAGATAATAATAGAAAATTATCCTTATTATCACGAAAATACCGATCCTTATGTAGTTTTAGTATCTACAGTTCTATCTCAAAGAACTAAGGATGAAAATACTGATAAAGCAACTAAACAATTATTTTCAGTTTTTAAGGATGTCTTTGAAATATCAAAAGTAAATCCCGAAAGTTTATATGATTTAATAAAACCAGCTGGAATGTTTAAACAAAAATCTGAAAGAATTGTTAAATTATCTAAAATTCTTGTTAATAAGTATAATGGAAATGTCCCTAATGATCTAGAAAAATTATTAGAATTACCGGGTGTTGGAAGAAAAACAGCGAATATAGTTTTGTATGTAAGCTTTGGTTTAAATGCAATGGCTGTAGATACACATGTACATAGAATTTCTAATAGATTGGGTTGGATAAGTACAAAAAAGCCTGAAGATTCCGAATTTGCTCTGATGAAAATTATTAATAAAGATTTATGGGGACCATTAAATGGATCTATGGTTGCATTTGGTCAAAAAACTTGTAGACCTAAAAAACCCCTTTGTAGTAAATGTCCTTTGAATTTTATATGCCCTTTTTTAAAATTAAATAAAAATCCGGAATAATCCGGATTTTTATTAAGGCATTATTATATTGCCACTTTTACCTTTTTTATTATTATTATTCATACTATCTAATCTATTTAATAAATCTGCTGGTGCAACACTTATATTATTTTTTTCTTCTTCATCCATCATTTTTTTCATCTTATCTTGATAATCTTTTATTTTATTCTTCATTTCTTCTAAATCATTGTCTACCCAATTTAGTATTCCTTTTGATATCTCTTCAATTTTTTCTTCTTCTATTTCTTGATCATTGTCTTCAAGTATATTATTAGCTTCAAATTCATCTTTTATAGCTTTATTTATTCTATCTTGAGTTAATAGTCCTTCTTCCCTTAATATTCTTAATGCTACATTTGTTCTAAATTTCATATCTTCCATTGATAATTCAATATTATCTAATTTTGCCATTATTATTTGAATTATTTGTTCTAAACTTATTTGCATATTTTTCCTCCTATTATTCTGATTTTAATTCTCTATTCATCAATTCATTAATAGCTAATTTTGGATCTGTATTATTATAAAGCACATCATATATTTTTGAGGCTATTGGCATATCTAATTTATTATTTTCTATAATTAAATTTAATGCTTGAATTGTGTATATCCCTTCAGCTACCATATGCATTGATGAAAGAATTGATTTTAAATTTTTTCCTTTTCCAATTAATTCTCCAACATGTCTATTTCTTGAATGTAATGAATTGCAAGTTACCATTAAATCACCTATACCAGCTAATCCATATATTGTGTCTTCTTTTGCATTATTTAAGCTCATATATCTTTTCATTTCTACCATAGCTCTGGTGATTAAAGCTGCTTTAGTATTATCCCAACCACCTATTCCGTCTATTACTCCCGCAGCTATTGCATAAACATTTTTTAATGCCCCAGATATTTCTACACCTTTTACATCAATATTTGTATATATTCTAAGTGATATATTTGAAAAATTTTGTTGAACTATTTCTGCAATTTTTAAATCTTTACTTGCAGCTACTATACCAGTTGGGACATCTTTTGCCACTTCTTCTGCATGAGAAGGTCCACTTAAACAAACATATTTATTAGTATTTAGAATTTCATAAACTATTTCTGATATTCTTTTTCCAGTTTTTATTTCTATACCCTTTGATAAATTAACTATTATTTGATTATTATAATTTTGTTTTATATTTTCTAATACTTCTCTAACAGCTTGTGAGGGTATAGCTATTACTATTATTTCAGATTGTTTTATACATTTATTTATTTCACTAAAAGTTTTTATATTTCTTGGAATATTTATACCTGGTAAATAATAAGGGTTTTGACCATTGTTTATATATTGCAAAACTTCTTTTTCCCTATTCCAAATACTTATTTCATGACCATTGATGGATAACAGTCTTGCCATTGCAGTACCCCAACTTCCAGCACCGATGACAGCTATTTTCATTTAGATCACTCTCCTAAATATTTTGCTATTGTTTCAATAGCATATTTTACAGATGGTGTTCTATATGGTGATGTCATACTATCTAATTTTATCAGCCATTCATCTTCTCTTTTTGTAACAGTTACAAAAAATTCTTGAGTATAATTATTATCTGAAGCTAATGTTTTTATTAAATATTTATTATTTTTATTATCGTAATAACTTTCCCTTATTATAACTTTTTTCATATCTTCTTCAAAAATATTATCCGATATTTCTTCTATTTTTTTTATATTTATTTTTTTTATTTTTTTATGTGGCATATTATCCTCTCCAATAAAATATCTTTCAATTGGTGAATAATTTACTTTTTTTATTTTAAGTAAATATTTATTTCTACCTTCATCATCCCATTTTTTTTCATATCTAGTTTTAAATTCTCTATCAAAATTTTTTATTATTTCTTCAACTTCAAATCTCTCATCTTTTTTAAAATTTTCATAAACTTCTTCAGCATACCAATCAACATCTGTTGCTAAATGCATTTCAGAATTATCTTTTAAAATAGCTGATAACGTATCTCTAAAATTTTTTACAAATATTCTTCTATTTTCATGTCTCTTTTTAGGCCATGGACAAGGGAAATTAACATAAACCCTACTTACAGATTTATCTTTAAATAATTCTGGTATTAAAACTCTTGCATCACCTCTTATAATTCTAACATTAATTAAGTTTTTTTCAAAAAATTTTTTTTGGGCTCTTTCACATGATAATAAAGAAGTTTCAAAGCCAATATAATTTTCTTCTGGATTTTTAGAGGCTAAATAAGCTAAGAATTCGCCACCACCAAACCCAATTTCTATATTTAACTTTCTTTTATTTCCAAATTCTTTTTCCCAATTAAAAGGATAAGTAATTATATTTTGTGAAAAAATTTCATATTTCAAACTTGCTACGTTCATTTTTAACCTCCTGTTCTCAAAAAAAATCCCCGGTTTTACCGGGGTAATTTTTATTATTCAGGAGCAACTTCTCCTAAAAATTTCTTTACTTTAATATGTAATCTTGATTTTTTTCTTGCTGCAGTATTTTTATGAATAACTCCTTTTGATTCAGCTTTGTCAATAGCTTTAAAAGCAACTGATAAAGATTCAAGAAGTTCTTCTCTGTTCTTATTTAACTTTATATTAGTGAGAACAGTTTTTGTTGTATTCTTTATCCTTGTTTTGTAAGATTTGTTAATAACTCTTCTTTTTTCACTCTGTAATACTCTTTTTTTTGCTGACTTGATGTTAGGCATCAATAAACCTCCTTAAATTTTATATTCCTAAGGCAGTTTTTATTTCAGAAACTTTGTCTAACTTCTCCCATGGGAACTCTATATCTGTTCTACCAAAGTGCCCATAAGCTGCTGTTTGCCTATATATAGGTTGAAGAAGATTTAAATTTTTTATTATTTGACCTGGTCTAAAATCAAATAATTCTTTAACAGTTTTTAATATTTTTTCTTCATCAACTTTAGCAGTTCCCTTCGTATCAATGAGTAATGAAACTGGTTCAGCAACGCCAATCGCATAACCTAGCTGAATCATTACTTCATCTGCTACTCCAGCAGCAACTAAGTTTTTTGCAACATATCTTGCCATATAATGTGCAGATCTGTCAACTTTTGTAGGATCTTTTCCTGAAAAAGCACCACCACCATGTGCTATCCAACCGCCATATGTATCAACTATTATTTTTCTTCCTGTTAATCCTGTATCTGCTTGAGGGCCTCCTAAAACAAATCTACCAGTTGGATTTACCAAAATTTTAGTTTCATCATTTATTAAACTCTCAGGTACTATAGGATTTATAACATATTTTATTAAATCTTTTTCTATTTGATCTCTTGTAACATCCGCACTATGTTGTGTAGATATTAAAATTGTATTAACAGCTATTGGTTTATTATTTTCATCATATTCTACTGTAACTTGGGTTTTTCCATCTGGTCTTAAATATTTTAAAGTTCCATCTTTTCTTACTTTTGCCAATTGATACGCCAATTGATGAGATAAAACTATTGGTGTTGGCATATATTCAGGTGTTTCATTAGTTGCATATCCAAACATTATTCCCTGATCTCCTGCACCTATTTTAGCATATGGATCAAAATCTTCTTTTCCAGATTTTGTTTCTAAATTTTTATCTACACCCATTGCTATATCTGCAGATTGTTCATCTATACTAACCATAACTGCACATGTTTCACCATCAAATCCATATTTTGCTCTATCATATCCAATTTCAACTATAGTTTCTCTAACTATTTTTGCAATATCTACATATGATGTTGTTCTTATTTCACCTGCAACTACAGCAACACCAGTTGTAACAAGTGTTTCTACAGCCGCTCTCGCATTTATTCTATTTTCTTCTGGTTCCTTTTCTAATATTGCATCGAGAATTGCGTCTGATATTTGATCAGCGACTTTATCAGGATGACCTTCAGTTACACTTTCACTTGTAAATAACCTTTTATTCATGAATTGTCCTCCCCGTTTGTTATTTTTTCCTTAATTATTATAACATTTTTTATAATATGTAATTATTAATTATAATTGATTTGTGTAAAATTTATGTATCTCTTTTATTTAATATAATTTATTAAACCTTATATTATAAATTTCTTTATTTCCCCAAAAATCTTCTAATTCTATTTTACCAACAGAATTATTTAAATTTTTACCAATAAATTGACCCCAATTATCTATTTCAATAGGAGTTAAGGCTTCTTTAGAATAAAGTTTTAACCAATACACAGTAGCAGTAGATCCATAACCAAAAACGCTTGGATTATATGCCTCTTCTTCTTTTATTTGTGCAAAATTCAATTTATAAACAATCCTATTATCTATGTATAAAGACATTTTTTTAGGTAATATAGTTGTATTATTACCAATTTTTTCTCTAACTCTTATTTCTAAGTTTGGGTAATCTCCACTATATTCAATAGTTGATATTTCATCTTTTTTTATATCAAAATATTTATTATTAGATCTTATACTTAAAAGTTCCAGATTCTTTTCTCTTGTTTCTTTGTATTCAATATATTCCAAAGCATCTCTTATTATATTACCATTTTCTTTCATTTCCCAAACTTCAAAATGTAAATGTGGAGCCATAGCTTCTCCTGTAGAACCCGAATAAGCAATAACTTCGCCTTTATTAATTTTTAATTCTTCTTCTGGAAATATTATTTCTATTCTTTTTGTAGAAAATTCTTCATTTATCTGTTCTGTAAATCCTGTTATTTTCTTTGAAAAAGAATTCAAATGTGCATATACAGTAGTTAACCCAAGATCTGGATGTTTTATGAATATAGTATTTCCATAAACTGGATCATTTATCCAAACTTTTTCTAAATAACCTTCTGCTGCTGTAAGTACATCTATATTTTCTCTATTAAAAGTAGAAAAGTCAATACCCATATGAAAATGAGGATTATTTCCAGTATTTCTATACTCTCCAAATGATGAAGTTATATAGGAATCTTTTATAGGCAAATTAAATACAGATGCAAAAATATTTATAAGAAATAAAAAATTTATTATTAAAATAAATATCTTTCTCATAAAGCTCACCTCCAAAAATTAAAACTCTTTTATAGATTGATTTTTTATAATTTCCATTTCATATCCTTTTTCATTTTCAGATTTAGAAAGAATTCCTATAATTCCATTCATTTTTTCAATTTTCCAATATTCATTATAATTTATTTGTATTTTTTTAAATTCATATTCATTTAATAATTTAAGTTCTAAAATTAATTTATTCAAAAAATTGTTTATAGAATTAATATCTAAACAATTTATAAAATAAGACTCTGGATATAAAATTTTTAAATCTTCATACTTTTCATCATTTAATAAATCTATTTTTGTAAATACTTTTATAATCAATTTCCTTTTAAACTCTATTTGTTCTATCATAGAATTTACAACAGATATTTTTTTACTCAAATTTTTATCTGTACTATCTATTAAATGAAGTATTATGTCAGAATTATTTATTTCTTCTAATGTAGATTTAAAAGATTCAACTAATTCAATTGGAAGATTTTCAATAAACCCTACTGTATCAGAAAAAAAACTATTTAATCCACAAGGAAATTGAATTTTTCTATTAGTTGGACTTAATGTCGAAAAATATTTTTCTGAAACTATTAAATTTTTATCTTCAGTTAAAGTTTTTAATAAAGTAGATTTTCCAGCACTAGTATACCCAACTAAAGAAAATTTTGGATATGGAAGTTTATCTCTATTTTTAGAGGTCAAATCTCTTTTTTGAGTAGCTTCTTTTAATTTTTCTTTTAATTGATTTATTCTTTTATTTATAGTTCTTCTATCATACTCTAACTGTGTTTCTCCAGGTCCAATTGTTCCAATTCCACCACCAGTTCTTGACATCTCATTTCCTTGACCTTTTAATGAAGAATATTCAAACTTCAAACTGGCCAACTCAACTTGTATTTTACTTATTTTAGTTTTAGCATTTTTCCTAAAGATTTCTAATATTACTTGTGTTCTATCTATTATTTCAAAATTATTTGTAATTATTTTTTGAATATTTTTTCTCTGTATATTAGTTATTCTATCATTTACTATTAAATACTTTATATTTGTATCTTTTAAAGCTTTCATATATTCTTTTATTTCTAATAATTTACCTTTTCCACAATAATATTTTAAATCATATTTATTTCTTTTTTGCTGAAAAACTTTTTCAACATTTATATCAATATTAGAACAAAGAGAGATAAGTTCTTCTATTTGTGAAGACTTATCTTCTCTTTGTTGTACTGATAATAATACACCATTATTTATTTCTATCACCTTCACTGATTTTCATTAGGTTGAAATAGTTTTATAAACTTTGAAGGAACCATCATTTTAACTGCATGTTTATAAACTAATGATTGTTCACCATTTTTTTCTAAAAGTATAGTATAATTATCAAATGATTTAACTATGCCACTTGTTTGAAAATCACCTTCAAAATATATCTTTACTTCTACCTTACTAATTCTTAAAATATTCAAAAATCTGTCCTGTAAGTTAAATTTCTCTGACATCAAAAACCCCCCTTAATAATTTGGATTAATTTATTTTTATTTTCTTCATTATTTGAACTTAATTCTACCCATATAGCTTCTTTTATATGTCTAAAATATATAATTTGTCTTCTTGCATATCTTCTTGTATTAGTTTTTATATTTTCTACCGTATCTTTTAAATCACAATTATAATCCAAATACTTAAAAACTTCTTTATAGCCTATTGTATTTAAAGCATTTAAATTTGGATCATACCCTTTTTCTTTTAAAGATTTAACCTCTTCAATTAAACCATTTTCTATCATTTTGTCAACTCTTTTATTGATTCTATCATGTAAATTTTTTCTATCTCTATTTAAAACTATAATTTGAAAATCGTAATTAGATTTATTTAAAATACTTTTTTTCATATGATATGTCATTGTTTTTCCAGTGTTTAAAAATATTTCTAAAGCCCTTATTATTCTTTTTTTGTCGTTTTTATGTATTCTATTATATGAATCAATATCAATTTGTTTTAAAATTTGATATAAATTTTTTTCTAAAGAAATATTTTCAAGATATTTTCTTATAGAATAATTATTTTCCACATTAAAAAAGCCTTTTGTTAAAGCATCAATATAAAAACCTGTTCCTCCTGTCAATATAGGAATTTTATTTCTCAAAATAATATTTTTTATAGTTTTATCGACAAGTTTAACATATTCATATGCATTGAAGCTTTCTTTTAAATCAATTATATCAAATAAATGATGTTTTATTTTTTGCATTTCATAAATATTTGGTTTTGCAGTTCCAATATTTATTTCTTTGTATATTTGTCTTGAATCCATACATATTATTTCAGCATTTAAATCTTCTGCCAATTTTAAAACTATATCACTTTTTCCGCTAGCTGTTGGTCCAGTTATTATCGGAATTTTCATTTTTTATTTATCACTCCATAATATACTCCACTATGACTACTACCCATTTTTTCATCTACTTTCAACCAATTCCATATACTATCTTTGTCTCTAGCTTTTATAACAACTTTCTTTTTGCATATTTTATACATTTGTTCTATATCCTTTTCATCTAATTGATCATAAACAGCAAATCTTCTCAAAGGATTTAAACTGGCAGATTTCATTTGTGGGTTTTCAAACATTGGATCACAATAGACAAGATCAAAGGAATTTTCTTTTTGTTTATAAATATATTTTTTATAATTAAAATTTTTAATTTTTATGTTTTTAGAGGCTTTTCTCATCCAATTATCTGGGAAATTATAATTTTTTAAACCTTCTTTTACAATTATATATATTGGATATGATCCTTCAAGTCCTATCACATTATCAGAAAAAGCTGCCAATAATAATGCTTCACTACCAAGACCATATGTTAAATCCAAAATAGAATCTTCTTTACAAGGAGTTAATGATTTTATTAAATAATCATCTTTAGTATGCTCATAATTATTATACCTAATCTTAGCAATGGAAGGATGGTAAAAAAACTTACCATTCTTCCAGATTATCTCTAAATTATTATTTTTATCAATTGAAAAATAAAAATCTTCATCATTTATATATTTATATATATGTCTTCTATTTTTATAGACACCATCATAAGCTTTAGCATATTCGTAAGCTTTTTCAATTTGTTCTTTCTTTGGTTTGTGGGATGTTGTAAATATCATTTTGGAGTATTGTTCCATTATTTAATAAAACTCCTCTCTCTTCCAATTTTATTTTTAAAAGACTATATTTTTCATATTTGTTTTTATATATTTCTTCTAACTTTATTTGTTCTGCTTTTATGCCATTGTATTGATTTTCAAGATCTTTATAATAAAACACTATTCTAAAAATTTGAAATCCAAAAAAAGTCATTAGTACAAATAAAAATACTATTGAAACTTTTTTGCTTTTTTTTACTTTTTTATGATTTTTTTTATTGACCTCTTTTATCGTTACAAATGGCATAAAATTCCTCCTTAACCTTTTAAACCACTTTTTGCTATACCTTCAACAAAGTAGTTTTGTAGAAGTATAAATAATAATATTACCGGAATTAATGAGAATGTAGATGCTGACATCAATAAATTGTATATTTCTCCAGATTCACTTCTAAATGTTTGCAATCCAACAGCTAATGTTCTCATTTCTGGACTCTTTGTAACTATAAGAACCCATAAAAATGCATTCCAACTTCCTACAAACTTTAATAAAGCTCCAGTTAATATTGAAGGTTTGCTTAATGGAACCATAACAGTCCACAAGAACCTCCAACTTGAAGAACCATCTATTTTTGCTGCATCCCATAATTCATTAGGTACAGTAAGGAATTGTTGTCTTAACAAGAAAATAGCAAAAACACTTACAACCCAAGGTACAATTAATGCATAATATGAGTCTATCCATTGAAATCTACTTATTGTAATATAATTTGGTACAAGCATAACTTCTCCAGGTACCATCATAGTAGCCAAAAATAAAGTAAAAATAAAATTTTTACCAAAAAAATTCAATTTTGCAAAAGCAAAAGCTGCCATTGATCCAATTATTATTTCTAAAACAGTTGTTGCTGTAGCCATTAAAACGGTGTTCATATAATATTTAGAAAATGGCGCAGCATTCCATGCATCTACATAATTTTGAAATATGTTTTTAAATTTTTCACCAAATGTAAAATTTGCTTTTGCGATAGGCATTTCATCTATTAACCAACTCGAATATATTTTTTTTGTATATATTTCTATATTTGAATTCTCTTTATAAAGTATTTTATCTATAATTTCTGAAGTTTCTAATAATTCTACTCTTGATATACTATTTGAATAAAATTTTGTAAATTTATTCAATTCATTATCTGTAGAAATCCTTAAATTTAACAGTGACTCAAATTCATTTTGTTTATCTGATATCTTTGAATTTATAAATTCAAACTCACTATTAGTTATATATTCTGCATAATTATTTATATTAGCATTATTTTTTGAAAGAGTTCTTAATACACTTATAAATCTTGATAAATCTTTTGGTTCATTTATAAAATCAGATTTTATATTTTCAATTATTTTTGTTTCAAAATGTTGTATAACTAATTCTTTTAATTCTAAAATATTTTTTTTATTTGATAATTTTAAAACTTCTGTTTTGAATTCTTCTGAAAAATCAGATTTTTTTATATCTTCTACAAAATTATTATACATATCTTCCTTTAAAGGAACTTTAAAAGTTATTTTTAAATTATCAAGTTTTTTATTTTGAATATTTTCATAATTACTAATAAAATAAGAGTACATATTCAATGTATTTATATTTTGTATATTAGGTTCATATATATTTTTAGATATTAACATATTAGATTTCGATAGTATTGAATCTTGAAAAGTTTTTATATTTGTGTTAAAGTCCATCAATAAATTCAATATTTTTTCATTTTCTTCAATAGATATCAAACCTAAACCTTTTGAATATATTTCAATTTCATTTATAGTTTTATTTATTTCTGTTCTAAGAACTTTTAAATAATTTTCAAATTCTTGTTTTTTATCATTTATTTCATTTATTCTATTTTGATCATAAGAATCATTTATTCTAAAGTACGGCAAACGATTTATATTTTTTTCTAAAGTAAGATCTATAAATTTTGACATTTTATTCAGATCTAATATTATATTTTTTACCATATTAGTTTTTTTATAGTAGCCCGTTTCTGGAGAAAATAATCCAAAATATAATTTTTCAAAATTTTCTGGCGTAGCCTCCCTATCTATAAAAAATAAATTAATATCTTTTCTTACATCACTATTATCAAAATATTTATAAAATTCTTCTAATAAAACATTTAAATCTTCAGAATCAGCAAAATTTATTTTATCATAATTTAAAGTTATTTCACCTCTTCTAACCTTATCATCATTAACATAATAAACAAGTTTATTAGGATTATAAATACTATTTGAAGTTAACGATTTAAATTCGGTTAATGATAAAACAGATTTATTTGAAATAGTAGAAGATCCTTTTGCCAAATTAATATCTCTAGTTGAACCAAAATTTTTAGATGTCCATGTAGGTGGCCAATTATTAACTTCTCCATCTGTTTTTAATGATGTCATTATCATCCAAGCAAAAGGAAGAATCATAACAACAGCTCCACCTGCGACCAATAAATATATTATTACATTTATAAGCGTTTTCCAAAACTTAGTATAATTCATCTTCATTCCTCCTTAAGAATCATAATGAACTCTTTTTTTACCGGCTTTTATTTGTATGAAAGTGAACAAAAGAATAATTCCAAAAAGCACATAAGCTGCAGCACTTGCTTCTCCCATTCTTTGTTGTGTATAGAACTTATCATATATAAAATATACAACCGTTAAACCAGAGTTATTGTATGGTCCAGGCATACCTGAATAAAGAACGAAAATTTCCGAAAACACCTTAAATGCACCTATCATAGAAACAATCAAAATAAAAAATGTTGTAGGAGATAATAATGGCCAAGTAATAAATTTAAATTTTTGCCATGGATTAGCTCCATCTACTTCTGCTGCTTCATAATATGTTCTACTTATATTTTGTAATCCTGAAAGGAATATTACAGAATAATAACCTATCAATTTCCAAATAGATATTATAGCAACCGTTGGTATTGTAAACTTTTCATCTTTAAGCCACAAAACCTTTTCAAATCCCATTTGTTGTAAAAAATAGTTCAAAAGACCATTATCATTAAAAATCCATTGCCATACCAATGAAACCGCAACTACACTGGTTACAAAAGGTATAAAATAAATAGTTCTAAAAAAAGTTTTTCCAAATAATTTTCTATTCATTAAAAGTGCTATTAAAAGCGCCAAAAATATTGTTATAGGCGTTGATAATAATACATAATATGTAGTATTCCAAATAGCTTTTATAAAATCTGCTTCTTGCTTCGCTATAGAAACATATTTTATTATATCTAAAATCCCTATCTTAGAAGTTAAAAATATGAAGACAAAAAATAATATAAGTCTTCCCATTAATTTATCATTTGTATTATAAGCAAATTTTTTAGCAGCCAATATTGTATAAGCAATAACCAAAATTAAAGAACTAATTATTCCAATAACATTGAAAAAAACAGTCAAAATTATACCAGCAATCCCCAAAATACTCATTATTTTAACTATATTTTTATGTTTTTTATTTTGAATTTTTTTAATATCAAAAATCCAATGCATTAAAAATATAAATGTCAAAAGAATTAATAGAGAATTAAAAAAGGCTTGATTAAAACTGACATCTATAGGATTTTTTAATTGAAATAATTTTTTATAGTTTTCTAAACCTATAAATGCTGGATTTGCCTGATTCTGGAAATCCCATTTAAAAAAACTTAAAATAAAAGAGTATATTACAGGCCAAAAAACAAATATTGAAAGTACCACAAAAGATGGTAGTAAGTACAAATAAGCTGTTATACTTTCATTTGCTTTCCTGTAATTTACAGGAGTTAAAGTTTTTTTAAAAAGAAATTTTAAAAGCAATAAGAATAATACTATTGCAAAAGAAATGACTAAAATCAAATACTCTGCAGGAATACCCATTTAAAATACCTCCATTTAATTATTGGCCATATTCGATATTTCTAACATTTTTTGAACTATATCCTCAATAAGAAAACTTTCTGAAACATCTTGTGTTAGAAATAAATTAATATCATTTATTAACTCTATGGATTTGTCTATCTTTTGATTCATTCCTTTTTTATAAGCCCCTACTTCAATTAAATCTTTTGCATCTTTATAAGTAGAATATAAATCTTTAATAAGTCTAGAAGAAATTAAATGTTCTTTACTGATGACATTATTCATAACCCTTGAAACACTTGATAATATATCAATTGCAGGATAATGTCCTGAATCAGCTAATTTTCTGGATAATACTATATGACCATCAACAATACCTCTAACTGTATCACCAATTGGATCATTCATATCATCTGCTTCAACAAGAACTGTATAAACTCCTGTCATAGTACCTTTATCTGAATTACCAGCCCTTTCTAATATTTTTGGGAGATCTGAAAAAACACTTGGAGTATATCCTCTAGTTGCCGGTGGTTCACCTGTTGAAAGACCTATTTCTCTTTTAGCCATAGCCCATCTTGTTAGCGAATCAACCATTAAAAGAACATTTTTCCCCTTATCTCTAAAGTATTCAGCTATAGAAGTTGCTGTATATAAAGCTTTTACCCTCATAAGAGCTGGTTGATCAGAGGTAGAAACAATTACTACTGATTTTTTTAATCCCTTTTCACCAAGATCCCTTTCTAAAAATTCTCTTACTTCTCTTCCTCTTTCACCAATTAAGGCTATTATATTTATATCAGCTTCTGTGTTTCTCGCAATCATTCCTAATAATGTACTTTTTCCAACTCCACTACCAGCCATTATACTTATACGTTGTCCTCTTCCAATAGTTAACATTCCATCAATAGCTTTAATTCCAACAGAAAGAGGATTTTCAATATTTTTTCTTTTTAAAGGGTTTGGAGGAGAATTATATATACTTATACTATCTTTAAGTTTTAAATCTTTTTCATCTATTGGTCTACAAAGCCCATCAACTACTCTTCCTAAAAGTTCATCTCCAACATTTATTGAAACTTTTTTATTTAATTTTTTTACAGAAGCCCCAACATATAACCCTTCTACATCTTCATAAGGCATGAGTAATAAATTATTATCTTTGAATCCTACTGTTTCAGCAAGAGAAGTGTTTTTATTTTTTAATTTTATTTTACATAAATCGCCTATAGCAGCATCTGGTCCTGTTGATTCTATAGTAACTCCAACAATTCTGTTAACTTTTCCTTCTAATATTAAATTGGATTTGCTTTTTAAATTATTTTTAAAATTATAGAGTATATTTTCAAAATCAATTTTCCTCATTTATGGATTCCTCCAAAGAGTTCATTATTTCTTCTATATACATTTCAGGATTTATATCAAAAATGCCTGATTCAGTGTCTGCAATTATTTGATTATCTTCTAATGAGTTATCTTCTTTTATAGTGAAAGAATCAGATAAAAGTTCTTTAAAAATTTCATAATATTTTTCATTCATATTAGAATTCATTCTTATCTTTACTTTACTATAAGTTGTAAGACGATTTTTTAATCTTGATATTGCCTCATTTAACCATATTGGTTTATTAAAAATTTCTTCATTTAAATATTTTTTTGTAACCGTTTTTATGACTTCAAAAATAAAGTAATTAGATGATGAAATTAGATCATCATAATAATGATCTAATTCATCTAAATTTTTTTGAAGTTTTTCTTTAAAATTATCAACTTCTTTTAACTTAAGATTTTCTATTTCTTTTAATGATTCTTCATGAATTTTTTTGGATTCATTTTCAGCTTTTATTCTTGCTTCTTCTAATATTTTTTTAGATTTTGAAATTGCTTCTTCTATTAATGTCTCAGATTTTTTTTCAGCATCTTTCAATTTGATTTCTATTTCTTTCTCTAAAATCAAACTTTTATTATTTTCGTTTATTTTATTAATTTTATCTTTATCTTCTATATTTATTGGGGTATCAAGAACTACGTACTTATTATCTATTATTTTTTTATTATACAATTAGTTCTTCACCTCCACCACCACCAATTATTATTTCACCTGATTCTTCTAACTTTCTTATTATATTGACTATTCTTTGTTGAGCCTCATCAACATCTTTAACTCTAACAGGACCCATAAATTCTAATTCTTCTTTTATTATCTGACCAGCTCTTTTTGAAATATTTGAAAACATTTTTTCTTTTACTTCTTCAGAAGCTCCTTTTAAAGACAAAGTAAGATCTTTTGTTTCGATTTCTCTTGCAATTCTTTGAACTGCTCTATCATCAAGTTTAACAATATCTTCAAAAACAAACATTCTTTTTCTAATTTCTTCTGAAAGTTTAGGATCTCTTTCAGAAAGTCTGTCAAAAATATTTTTACTTACAACTCTATCTATACTATTCATTATTTCAGCTGAAACTTCTATTCCTCCAACCTGAGAAAAAGTTTGAACCGTAAATGTTGAAAGTCTATCTTTCATCTTTGACTCTATTTCTTTTACCACATCAGGAGTTGCTGAATTCATTACAGATATTCTCTTTATTACATCTACTTGCAATGATTCTGGCAAATTTGCAATTACTTGAGATGAAGTAACAGGAGGTAAATAACATAAAACCAAAGCTACTGTTTGAGGATGTTCATTTTGTAAAACATTTACCATTTGTGCAACATCTATTTTTCTCAGAAAATCAAAAGGTTTAACCTGTAAATTAGATACCAATTTTTCTATTATTTCTATTGCTTTATCAGGACCAAATGCATTTTCAAGAAGTTGTTTTGCATATTCTACTCCACCTTTATTGATAAACTCTTTAACCTTAGCAAATTCAAAAAATTCAGCTAAAATATTTTCTTTTATAGGTTCCTCTATTTTTTCTAAATTAGCTATTTCAAGCGTTAATTGCTCTACATCCGTATCATTTAATTTTTTCAAAACTTTCCCCGCTCTATCAGAACCCATAAGAACTAATAAAATTGCTGATTTTTTAATTCCATTCAATTCATTTTTTTCCATATAAATCCCTCCCTTATTGCGAATTTATCCAGATTTTTATGATTTCGGCAACATCTTCTGGTCTCGCATCAACAATTTCTTCTAATTTCTTTTGAGCTTCTTGAGCAGGTGTATATTCTTCTATAGTTTCTTCTTCTAATTCACTAACAACTTCTTTAACTCTACTTTCAAGTTTTCTTTTTCTTTCTTCAATTATTTTTCTTGTTTTTCTTCTCTTCATCAATTTCATAACTACAAACATTAATAATGTTAATAAACTAACACTTATTATCAATGTAAGAATTAAAATAATTTTATCGTTTTTTTCTTTAATATTTTGTTCAAGTTCAGCTCTAATAGTTTCATATTCTCTATTAAATGCCATAGACATAACAGTTATATTTTCTTGTGAAGTACCTACCGCATTAGAAATTGCTTGTGTAAATTGTTGTTTGATTTCATCATTTTCAGGTATATTAGCTTTTTGAAAGTCAACAAAAACTGTGAATGATTTTGAAGATATTTCTCCATTTTTATCTTCAACAGTTTTTTTATAAATTTCCCCAACATCATAATTAGTAATTGTTTTTGAATTCTTATAAAGTATTCCATCTGCATTCTCAGGAGATTGATATGTAAAAGGCGGAACATTCGAATCAGTTCCAACTACTCCTTGAGTAGAATTGTTATCATACGACTCTTGACTTTCATTTTGTTGGCTTAATATTATTCCTTTATCTTTAGTGGAAGGTTTTAACTCTCTTTCTTCACTTTCTATTTTTTCCCAGTTTAAATTTATTTCTGGTATAACAACGACATTCCCCAAACCAAATATAGTTTGAAGATTTTGTTCAACTTTTTCAGAATAATAGTCTTCAAGTTGTTTTTTTAATTGAAATTTAGTATTTGCATTTCCAACTCCATAATCAGTTACACTAGCTGTTAAGTCATTAGAATAATTATCAACTACTTTAACATTTTCTCTTTCAAGTCCCTGTACAGAACCAGTTATGAAATTTACTATTCCCATAACTTGATCATTTTTCAAAGTATAACCTGCATCTAATATTAAAAGGACTGATGCTCTCGGTTTAGCAGTTTCACCGACTTGATAATATGTTCTTGGCGGAATAACTAAATGTACTCTTGAATACTTAACGCCTTGTATTGTAGATATACTCTTAGATAATTCTCCTTCTAAAGCTATTTGATAATTAACTTGTTTATCATATGATGTAGCTCCAAAACCTTGATTACTAAGCAAATCATATCCTCTATTAGTTCCTCCAAGAGTTCCTTGCGCAGCCATTTTCATTCTTAATTCATTTACATTAACATCAGCAACATATATAGATCCACCTGGTGTAACTTTATACTTTATGTTCATCTCTTCAAGCTTAGAAATTATATTTCCAGCTTCTGATTGTTCAACACCAGAAAGAAAAAAACTATAAGTAACTTTGTTTAAAAGAATAACAGACACTATAACCACGAGTATTAACCCTGCAAGTAAAGAGGAATAAATAACTTTTTGTCTTTTTTCAAGACTTAACCACCATTCACGAATTTTCGCTAAGTATTTACCCATTTACAAACCCCTCTCAAAATAGTTTAATTTCAAAAATAAATGAATTTGAAAATATCTCATAATATAAATCACTTTGTATATTTTTATATTTAAAACCAAAACCTAATTTGGAGTAATTGTTTCTCAAAATTGCTTTAAAATCAACTATATCATTGATTTTTTTAAAATAAGAAAATTCAGGATCATTATAAAATTTTAATATAAAATGTTCCCAGGGTAACCCTATTCTTATTACTCCAGATAAATTTTCTATTCCAAAAGCAAATACCGTCGAAGGATAATATAAAACAGAAATTTCAAAATTAAAATCACTTTTTATTATATCACTTTTCTTAGATAAATTGATATATAAATCTGAATAAAACTCGATTTTTCTGTAAGCCGCAGACAAATATATCGATGTATTTATTTTTTCAACATCGAGATTTAAGCCATCATATCCAAAACTTAAGCCATAAATAAAAGGTGAATATATTTTTCTATTCTGATATTTTTTTTGTTGCTCTTTAACTTTTAAATAATATAATTCGCCTGATGATGTCATTCCATTCTTTAGTATTTTTGAAGGACCATCATGATAAGCTGCTATTTGCTTTTTTTCATCATCAAATAATAATCTAAGATAACCATGATATTCCAAAGCTCCTTTTAAATTATCATAAGGATCGAATAAATTATATACATATAAATCTTGTCCAGTTAAATATTTCATTTGTAAAAGTCCCATTGCATTTGATGAAGATATTGCATGTGTATAATTTGAAGATTCTACCATAATTTGTCCACCAATCAAACTTCTTTGTTGAGACCAAGCTTTAGAAAGGATTTCATTACTATCCAATACAGGGAATTTTGAAATATTGAACAAATTAAAATTGACCTGTTTATTATTGCTAATATTATATTCAAAATAATATCCAGGTTTTAGAAATAACCTTTCATATTTATTAAAAAAAGAAAATAAATGTATAAAAATAAAAGTTACATATACAAATAAAATAATATTTTTTTTCATTAAAATGCCCCCAAGATAGTAAAAAAAGTATCCGGATTGGGAAAATCCGGATCACATATTGTTTATTAAATCCATAATTATTTTAGAGATTTTTCTACCAGCATTCTTAGCAACTTCTAAAACATCATCAGATGTAACTTTTTCAAGTCCTTCAGCAATTGCCATATCAGTTATAGCTGAGATACCTAAAACTTCCATTCCTGCATGATTCGCAACTATTACTTCTGGAACTGTAGACATTCCAACTAAATCTGCTCCAAAATTTCTCATCATTCTCAATTCAGCAGGTGTTTCAAAAGTTGGACCTGTAATTCCAAGATATACTCCCGTAAATACTTTTTCTTCTACATTCTTAGCAGATTTTAAAGCAGCTTCAATCATTTTTTTTGAAAAAGGTTCTGACATATCTGGGAATCTTGGACCCCAATTGTCATTATTCTCTCCAAGTAATGGATTATCTCCAAAGAAATTTATGAAGTCTGTTAATATACAAGGTACACCCTTTTCAAAATTTGGATTCATTCCACCAGCTGCATTGGTAACTATCAGCTTATTTATTCCAATTTCATTCATAACTCTAATAGGAAAAGTTACTTCTTTCATAGTATATCCCTCATAATAATGAAACCTACCATTCATGAGCAATACTTTTTTAGAACCTATATTTCCAATTATTAATTCCCCTTTATGACCAGGGGCTGTAGACTTAGGAAAATTTGGTATATTTTCATAAGATATATTGATAGGATTTTCTACACTTTCTAAAACTGTTTCGAGTCCAGAACCTAAAACAATAGCTAAATCAATATTATCTTTTATTTGTTCCTTTATATATTTTGATGCTTCTTCTACTTTTTTAACATATTCATCGATATTTTTAATCATAAAAACCCTCCTTATTTATTCAACATAACCAATATATGGTAAATTTCTATACTTTTGATCATAATCAAGGCCATAGCCAAGAATAAAATAGTCTCCAAGATCAAATCCAGGAAATTTAACATTAACTCCATGTTGATAGACATTCTTAACAACTGCTGATGCTATCTCTATAGAAGCTGGTTTTTGTCTTTCTAAATATTTTATAATATATTTTAATGTATTACCAGTATCTACAACATCTTCAACTATTAAAACATGTTTTCCCTCTAAAGACTCTTCAACCCAACTCTTAACTTTAATTCTACCAGTAGTATTTTTACCAGAATAACTTGACACTTGAATGAAGTTATATAAAACATTCATATCTATTCTTTTAACCAGATCACTATAAAAATTTATTGACCCTTTTAATACACAGACAGCAACTAATTCATCTGTTTTCTCTTTATAATAATCTGTGATTTCTTTTCCCATTTCTTTCACTCTTTCTTCTATTTGTTCCTCACTTATTAATTCTTTGATATTCATCATTTACCTCCCGATTTTCGAACGCTTATTTCACCTGCATATATTTTTTTTATATTGCCGTCTATATCAATAACCTCCAAATAATCTGGTGTTATTTTTTCAATAAAAACATTTTCTTTTTTTTCATTAAAATTGATCAAAGTAACTTCATCATTAATCTTTATATTTAAAACTTTGAGCCATTTTTTTGTAATAACAGAAACAGATTTTTCCTTTAAATACCTTAAATAATAAGAATTATAAGCTTTATGATTTATTTCATTCATAATCTTTTCAACACTTACTTCTTTATCTATCAAAGATTTTAAATTTACAGCATAATTTTTCAAATGATACGGAATATCATTATTTACATTTATACCAATTCCAACAATTATGGCATTTGGAACTTTTCCGGTTATTATACTTTCACCGACAATACCACAAATTTTTTTATCATTAACTAATAAATCATTAGGCCATTTTATTTTTGCATTTATACTATATTTAGCTAAAGTGTCGTATATAGCCAAAGAAAAAACTCTAACATAATGCCAAGGATTCAAAGGTCTACTCTTAGGTTTAAACAAAACAGAATACCATAAACCACCCAACTCAGATGACCAATGATTTCCTTTTCTACCATAACCAGAATTTTGTACACTGGCCCTCACAACTGTCTCCGATGGCAAATCTCTCCAATTATTTTTTAAATAATTATTAGTAGAATCTATATCATAAAAATGTATATAATTTTCTCCTATCATCTCAAACCACCATTCAATATTTTATTATATATTTATTATAACATAAGTAATACACCGTGTCATCTTTTAAATGGTCTTTTTTAACTCTTTTTTAAACTTTTAAATGTTATAATTACTTTATAAAATAATAATGAGGTGAAATGATGAACTTGTTAAAAAAATTTAATGATAAAAATGAAAGATTTGTAAGATTTGAATATATTTTATTTTTTTCTTATATCATTTTGGCTATAATAGGTTATTTCGCAATAAAAAGTTCTGTATTAAATACCTATAGAGAATCTGTATCAGAAAAACAAATTTTATTTATAATAGTTGGATTTATAATTTATAATTTTATTTTAATAATTCCAGACAGAACCTTTAAAAAATCTATTCCAATTTTTTTCATACTTTCATTTTTATCATTAATAGCTGTTTTATTTTTAGGAACAACTACTTATGGTGCAAAAAGATGGATAAGACTTGGACCTCTCGGAGGATTTCAACCTTCTGAATTTTTTAAATTATTTTTAATTCTTTACCTAAGTTATATTTTATCTTATAAATCAAAAAAACATTTTTATTTTTCATCTATATTGGTTATATTTTCTGCAATTTTAATATATAAAGAACCAGATTTAGGAACTACTTTTATAGTATTATTAATATGGTTTATTTTTATATTTTTGTCTGGAAAATTTGAATTCTTATGGAAATTTTTATTTTTTTCTGGAATGGCTGCTGCACCAGTTTTATTTTTCTTTATGAAAGATTATCAAAAAGCAAGAATAATAGGATTTTTATCTCCAGAAGCTTATTCTTCAGGAATAAGTTATAATGTAATACAATCTACAAGAGCTATAGGTTCTGGCGGAATATTGGGAAGAGGTTATATGAATGGATATATGAATTTGGGAAATTTTGTACCTGAAAATCATAGTGATTTTATCATTTCGGTAATAGGGGAAGAATTTGGATTTATTGGTATTTCTTTAGTACTATTTCTCTATCTTTTAATCTTATTAAGATTGTATAAACTTTATAAAATAAGTTATGATATATTTTGGAAGTACTTTTATATCGTTTCTGCATTTTTATTATTCTTTCATATTTTTGAAAATATTGGTATGAATATGGGAATAATGCCTGTTACTGGAATCGCATTACCTTTTTTGTCTGCTGGAGGAACTTCTACAATATCATTTTCAATACTTTTAGGAATAGCCACTAAGGGAGCTATGACTAATAAAAATATAAAGAGGTGAATTTAATTATGAAATTATTGGGGGCTGTCCCAAATATTAGCGAAGGAAAAGATGAAAAATTAATAAAAAAAATAATTGACATGGCAAATGAATATGAAAAAATGTGGGTTATATCCTATAAAATGGATGAATATTATAATAGAACATTATTAACTGTTATAGGTAAACCAGAATGTGTTATGAATTATTTATTTAAAATGACAGAGATATGCATAAATGAAATTGATATGAAAAATCACTCTGGTGCACATCCAGCAATAGGTTCTGTGGATGTTATACCTATAATTCCCATAACAGAAATAACAAATGATGAAGCTCAAAAAATGGCTCTTGATCTTTCTGAAAAAATTTCTTCTAAATTTAATATTCCAATTTTCTCATATGAAAATTCTACTGATATTTCAAACAAAAAACATATAAATTATATAAGAAAAGATGGTTTTGAATCATTGAAATGGAGAATGAAAACAGGAAAGCTTACATCTGATTTTGGACCAAATGAGCCAAATGAAAATGCTGGAGGATGTATAATTGGAGTTAGGAGTTATTTAATAACATTAGATTTTTATATAAATTCAAAAAACAGATGGCTTGCTGAACAAATAAAAAGAGAATTATTAGTTGAAATCCCAGGAAGTATATTTATAGATAAAAAAAGTGATAATAATTTCATTTTAACTTTAAACGCAAAAGTATCAGATATTTCTTTATTAGATATATATTATACATCGAGAAAAGTAATTGAACATTTTGACTGTGAAATAGAAAAAATAAATATTCCAACACCATTAACTTCTTCAATATTAATAGATTCATTTAAAAAAATTGCTGATAATAATATTGAAGGAAATTTACAAACAATAGAAGAATTTATTCTCTCTAAACTTTCATGAAATATAGAATAATATTAATTGGACCAATAAAAACTTCTTATATAAAAAAGGGAATTTCACAGTATTTAAAATGGATATCAAAATTTCAAAAAATAGAATTTATAGAAATCCCATTATCGGGAGATTTAAATAAAATATCTCCTGAACAATATAAATTAAACGATTATAATAAAATAGAAAAATATATGGAAAACTCAATAAATATAGTTTTAGATGAAAGAGGCGAAAACTTTAATTCTATAGAATTTGCTAAAAAATTAGACAAATTTCAATGTTACGGAAAAAAATATATAACTTTTTTTATAGGAGGTCCTCTTGGACATCATCAAAAAATATATCAATCAGCAGATCTTATCATGGGACTTTCTAAAATGACTTTTACACATGAAATGGTCTCATTATTCATAGCAGAACAAATATTTAGATCTTTTAAAATAAATAACAATGAAAAATATCATTATTAGGACAGCTAAGCTGTCCTTTTTATTATTTTAATAAAAAAATATATATTTTTTTATTAAAAATTTGTATAATCATATAAGTTAGAGTATAATAAATTTGAATAATTTAATTAATATTTAGGAGAATAATATATTATGAGATATAATTTTAGATACTTAAAAATTTTTCATATATTACCAATAATTTTAGCTTTTATAATATTTTATATTGGAAATTATTTAATTTCTAAAACTCAAAATAATTTTTTGGGATTTTTATTTTTAATCTGTTTTTCATCCATTTTAATTTTTTTTATAAGAAAATATATGAAGTTCCCAATAATAGTAGATAGTCAAAAAAAGCTTTTTTATATAAACTTTGGTTTTTTCAATCCAAGATATGTTGAATATCAAATAAAAGATGTAAAAGATACAGTTTTAACCTCAAAAAATCTAATAATAAAACTTCAAAATAATGAAATAATAATATCAAATAAAATAGAAAATATAAATCTTTTATTGAATCTTCTTAAGGGGGAACTAAATTGATATTTGATAATCGTGGAACTTTTGCATTAATTGATATAGATAATTATCTACAAAATCTTGAATATATAAACAAAAAAACAAATACAAAAATAATGCCAGTTTTAAAAGCAGATGCATATGGACATGGAAGCAAAGTCTTAGCAAAACATGCTTTAAAAGAAGGATATGAAAGATTTGCAGTCGCATTTTTAGATGAAGCAGTAGAATTAATAAAAAATGGAATTAAAAAACCAATATTAGTTTTTAACTACTTTAATCCCGAAATGATGAAATATATAGATGATTATTCTGAATATATAATACCTACAATTTCATCTTTAGAATTTTTAGAAAAAATATTGTATTATTCTGGAAAAAATATTCAAAAATTTAAATTTCATTTAAATTATAATACAGGCATAAATAGAATAGGCTTAAACGATTATGAAATAGATGAAATTTTAAGAAAAATAAAAGAAAAAAATATTAAAATAGAAGGTATTTATTCACATTTTGCTACTGCTGATGAAGATGATGAATTTATAATTGAACAATTTAAAGAATTTAAAAATTTTGAAAATTATTTAAATTCAAAACATATTAACTTTTCAATTAGACATATTTCAAATTCTGCAGCGAGTTTATTTCATCCTGAAATGTCTTTAGATTTTGTTAGGCCTGGAATTGCAACTTATGGACTTCAACCAAGTTCAAAAAAACAATTTAAAGAATTAAAACCGGTTATGACTCTTATAAGTACCATATCAAAAATAAATAATGTAAAAAAAGGGGATACAATTGGATATGGTAGAACTTATAAAACAAATAAAGATATAAATACAGCTATAATACCAATAGGCTATGCTGATGGTATATTTAGAAATCTTTCTAATAAAACTTTTATAAATATAAAAGGAAAAAAATGTGAAATAATAGGAAATATTTCAATGGATCAAATGGTTGTAAATCTAAATGATTTAAATGCTAAAACTGGTGATAAAGTTATAATATTTGGAGAGTATCCAACAGCAAATGAACATGCTGAAAAAGCCAACACAATTAACTATGAAATAACTTCAAAAATTACTAAGAGAATCAAAAGAATCTACAAAAAGGGAGGAAAATATATTGAATGAACAATACAGTATAGGCCAAATGATAGACAAATCTATTTTTAAAGATGAGTTTAATTATTATGAGTTTATAAAAGATATAGAAATTGGAAAATTAATAGAAGTTGAAGGAAAAGTCGTATCTAAAAAATTACAAAATACAAAAGATGGTAAAGTCTTTCTTTTAATCACTATAAAAGATAAAACTGAATCTTTGAGAATAATAGATTGGTTCAAAGCTGAAGACCATGATAAGATCATAAACATTGAAGATATAATAAAAGTTAGAGGTAAATCTGTTATATTTGAAAATAGACCTCAAATAAATTTAGATAAAAATTATACTATAGAAATAATAAAAGATGTAAAAAACCAAGATAAGTATATAAAAACTTCTAATAAAAATATAAATACTTTAATAAACGATTTAAACTTAAATATTGAAAAAATTAAAGACCCATTTTTAAAAAAATTAACTTCAGAAATACTTTTAAAAGATAAAAAAATACATGATCTTTTCATTGAATCACCAGCAGCTATAACAGTTCATCATGCCTATAAAAATGGCTTATTAGAGCATACATTAAAAGTATTAATGATGGCAGAAAATATTGCAAATAATTATGAAATAAAAGTTGATAAAGATCTTATAATATCTGGAGCTTTATTACATGATTTGGGAAAAATATATGAATATAAAATAACAAATACGGGGATAGAAAAAACTGAAAATGGTGAATTATTAGGTCATATAGCTATTGGTTTAAACATTATAAATTCTAAATTAAGATTTATAGAGAAAATTGATTTTATAAAATTAAATCAATTAAACCATATAATTCTATCCCATCACGGAGAAATAGAATATGGTAGTCCTATACTTCCAAAAACAATAGAAGCATTTATTATTCACTATGCTGATAATATTGACTCAAAAATAGCTCAAATATCAGAAATAATAGAAAATAATAATGATATTAATAACAACAACTCAAATTGGAGCTTCTTTGACAAAAGACTCGGAAGAAAATTAATGATAAAGACTCAGGAGGATTTGTAATGTCAAAAAATTCAAAATATATTGTAATAGTTGAATCACCTGCAAAAGCTAAAACAATAGAAAGATATTTGGGAAAAGATTTTGAAGTTATAGCTTCAAAAGGGCATATAAGAGATTTACCAAAGAAAAAATTTGGTGTAAACATAGAAAATAATTTTGAACCTGAATTTGAAACAATGAGCGGAAAAGAAAAGGTTATAAAAGAGATAAAATCTAAAGTCAAAAACAAAAAAATTTTACTTGCTTCAGATATGGATAGAGAAGGTGAAGCAATTGCTTGGCATTTATCTCAAATATTAGGATTAGATCCTAAAGAAAAAAACAGAATTATATTTACTGAAATAACAAAAAATTCTATAAATGATTCCATAAAAAAACCTCTACAAATATCTTTAAACAAGGTTGATGCTCAAATTGCAAGAAGAATCTTAGATAGAATAGTAGGTTACAAAGTTAGTCCATTAGTATGGAAAGTATTTAAAAATTATAAAACAAGTGCTGGTAGAGTTCAATCGGCTGCTTTAAAACTTATAGTAGATAAAGAAAGAAAAATTTTTCAATTTAAATCAAAAAAATATTTTAAAATATATTTAGAAAAAGATAATATAAAAATTCCTTTAGTGAAAGAAAATGGGAAAAAAATTAAAAATGAAAAAATAGATCAAGAAAAAAAAGATTTAATATTAGATTATCTAAAAGATAAAGATATAAAATTATTTAATAAAAAAACTAAAGATAGTCTTAGAAAATCACCTGATCCTTTTATAACTTCAACTTTACAACAATCTGCAGTTTCAATTTTAAGTTGGTCATCAAAAAAAACTATGCAAATAGCTCAAAAACTTTATGAAGGAATAGAAACAAATGATGGTAATTTGGCTTTTATAACTTATATGAGAACAGATTCAAAAAGAGTTTCTGATATCGCACAAAATGCAGCTAAAAAATTCATTGAAGAAAATTATGGTAAAGAATATACAAGCAAATATAAAGAAAAAAAATCAAAAAATAAAACACAAGATGCTCATGAAGCTATAAGACCTACTGATATAAATATGACTCCAGAAAAAGCAAAAAAAATATTATCTGGAGATACTATAAAATTATATAAAATGATTTGGGAAAGATTCATGGCCTCTCAAACATCAAATGCAAAATATATAGAAACAAAATATGAGTTATCAGATCAAGAAAAAAAATATACATTTGAATTGATATCAAAAGAAAAAATATTTGAAGGATTTGAAGTATTTTGGAGTCATAATAATAAAGAAATTATATATAAGTTAAAAGATGATATTGTTTTTAAGGGTAAAGATGTAAAAAATGAAGAAAAAGAAACCATGCCACCTCCAAGATATTCCGAAGCTTCTATAGTAAAAGAATTAGAATCTAATGGAATTGGAAGACCTTCAACATACTCAACTATAATTTCGACATTAATAACAAGAAAATATATAAACAAAATTGAAAAAAATATCTTAAGGCCTACTGTCGCTGGATTCATAGTTACAGATTTTTTAGAAAACAATTTTCCAGATATTATCAATACAAATTTTACAGCAAACATGGAAGAAGATTTAGATAAAATAGAAGAAGGTTTAAATAATTCAAAAATAGTATTAAAAACTTTTTATTCATCTTTTGAAAATTTTTTAAATGATGCAAGTGAAAAAATAAAAAATTTTGAATTAAAACTAAATTATGAATCAGATGTAAAATGTGAAGACTGTAATGAAAATATGAAATTACAATTTGGAAGATACGGCATGTACCTTCAATGTGAAAAATGCGAAAAAACTCAAAAAGTTCCATTTTATATGTATGGAATTACTTTAAAAGAAAAATTATATATAAAGGATTATATTGAAGATATTTCATCAGAAAATAATGAAATTGGAGAAAAATGTCCTAATTGTGGTTCAGAACTTGTACTTAAAAGAGGTAGATTTGGAGAATTTATTGCATGTTCAAATTATCCAGAATGTAAATATACAAAAAGTGTTCCAGCAAGAGGAAAATGTCCAAAATGTAACTCAGAAGTTTCAAAATTAAAAAGTAAAAAAGGTAAATTATACTTTAAATGTACTAATAAAGACTGTGGAGAAATGTTTTGGAATGAGCCTTCAAATTATAAAGATCCAGAAACAAATCAAACTTTATTTTATTATTATAAAAACAAAGAAGAAAAATTATATAACCCAGAAACAAAAACATTTTATGATATCGAGGAGATAAAGAAAAAATGAACATAGGACTCATAGTTGGTGGAAAAAGTGAAGAAAGAGAAATTTCTTTAAAAAGTGCTTATAATGTAAAAAAAAGTCTTGAAAAACTAAATTATGATTTTATCATATTTGAACCTACAGATAAAGACTTTTTTAAAAAAATACAAGAAATAGATATTGTTTTTAATTGTATACATGGTGATTATGGAGAAGATGGAAAAATACAAGGATTTCTTGAAACCTTAAACAAAAAATATACTTGTTCTGATTCAGATGCATGTTATATAACTTATGACAAATATGCTTTTTATGAATTTTTTAAAGACAAATTAAATCTTCCAAAAACCCATATAACGAAGGAATATATAAAAAATCCTTTTGAAAACTATCCAGTTATAATAAAACAAAGAAAAGGTGGATCAAGTAACGGTGTATTTATTGCACATGATGAAAAAGAATATTCAGAATATTTAAAATACAATTTAAAAAAATATAATCAAACAATGATACAAGAATATATAAAAGGTGAAGAATATACAATATCAGTTTTAGAAAATTCACAAAACTTTATAACTTTACCATATTTAAAAATAAAACCAAAAAAAGAATTCTATGATTATCAATCTAAATATACAGAAGGATTTACTAACTTAATAATAGACAACATAGAAGATCCTAAAATAAAGAATGAAATTGAAAAAACAAAAAATACACTCTTAAAATATTTTAATTTCAAAGATATATTTAGAATAGATATAATAATAAAAGATAATAAACCTTATATACTAGAAATAAATACAGTTCCGGGTCTCACTAATTTAAGCGATTTACCTACATCAGCAAATGCTGCTGGAATAGATTTCACAAAACTTGTTGAAATTATTATTAATAACCATATATGATTGGAGGAATAAAAATGGAATTTAAAGGAACTACTATAATAGGTGTTAAAAAAAATAATAAAACTGTAATAGCTGGTGATGGTCAAGTTACTATGGGAAATACTGTTTTTAAAGGTACAGCTGTAAAAGTAAAAAGATTAGGAAATGGAAATGTAATATCTGGATTTGCCGGATCAGTTGCTGATGCTTTAGCATTATACGAAAGATTTGAATCTAAATATAAAGAATCTAATGGTAATTTATTAAAAGCAGCTGTAAATTTAACAAAAGAATGGAGAACAGATAAAGCTTTAAGAAAATTAGAAGCTTTACTGATGGTAGCAGATAAAAATCATTTATTATTAATATCTGGAAATGGAGAAGTAATGGAACCCGAAGGTAATATAATGGCAATAGGTTCAGGAGGATCATACGCTTTAGCAGCTGCAAAAGCATTAGAACAAAATACAGAATTAGATGCAAAAGAAATAGCTGAAAAATCCTTAAAAATAGCTGCAGACATATGTATATATACAAATCACAATATATCTGTGGAGGAGATTTAATTGGAAAAAGTTTGGTCTGTAAAAAACGATATAATAAAAGAAACTTTAAAAGATATCAAACCATTCAATAAAATACTATTCAAAAATCTAAATATAATATTTAAAAATTCTGTTTTTTTAGACAGAGATAAAGCTGAAAATGATGAAAATTTCAAACAAATAATTCCATATGTTATTTTTAAAAATACTAATGATCAAATATTAATAACAAAAAGAACAAAAAATCAATCTGAAAAAAGACTGCATGAAAAAATATCTGCAGGAATAGGCGGTCATATAAATTTAGATGATTATTCTGAAAACCCTGAAATGACATTTTTCAATGGATTAAATAGAGAAATAAATGAAGAATTAAAAATTAAAGATTTAGAGGAATTGAAATATCTTGGACTGATATATGATGATTCAAATGAAGTTTCAAGAGTTCATATCGGTATATTATTTACAGCACAAGTTAAAAATGCAGAAATAAAAGAAGTTGAAAACTTTGAAGCAAATTGGCTTAAAAAAGAAGAAATTGAAAATTTAAAAGAAGAAAATTTTGAAACTTGGACAAAAATATCATTAAATCAGTTAAATATAAATATTTGAGGTCAAAAAATGATTTATAAATCAAAAGCTAAAATAAACTTATATTTAGATGTAACAAAAAAAAGATATGACGGATTTCATGACATTATAACTTTATTTCACGAAATTGATTATTATGATTCAATCGATATTGAAATATCTGATAAAGAATATTATACATCAAACCTTAATATCCCTTGGGAATCAAATTTAATAAATAAAACAATAAAATTATTTAAAAATATTACAAATTATAGAGATTTTAATTTGAAAATAAAATTAATAAAAAAATTACCTAAAGGTGGTGGCATTGGAGGAGGTTCTTCCAATGCTGCAACTATACTAAAATTTCTTGGAAAATATTATAATATTTCAAATTCTGACTTAAAAGAGATAGGTTCAAAATTAGGAAGTGATATCCCATTTTTTATTGAAGGTGGAACTGCCTTAGCAGAAGGAAAAGGAGAAATTTTAACAAAATTGGAACCTTTAAAGTTAAATGTAGAATTAAATTCTCCAAAAATAGAAATTCCAACTCCTGAAATGTATAAAGAAATTGATAAAAATTGGAATAATTTAAAAAGAAAAGGAGATCCTTTAAAATTATATGAAAGTTTAAAAACTAAAAATATTGAACAAATTGATAAAAATCTTTTTAATATTTTTGAACAAGTTGTATTTAAAAAATATCCGAAAATGCAATTAATAAAAAATAATTTTATTAAAAATAATCCTTTAACCATGATGAGTGGATCTGGAAGTACTTTTTTTAAATTAAAAATGCAATAAAATTTTATTGCATTTTTTTATTTTTAATATGTTATAATATAATCACTTGAAATATTAATTAAAAAAAGTGTGGTGATTTAATTATGAAAAAAATTAAAGATAAAATTTTAAATCCAATTATATATATATATACTACTTCTTTCTTCATAATATTTATAATAATAACTCTTTCTTACTCAATTAACTTAAAAAAATCAACTACAGAAAAAATTAACTATCTTTCAAATCAAATTGTAAATGATATAAATAATATAAACTATGATATTGAAAAAAGTGTTTACATACTTAAAGATTATATACTTTCAACAATAAATATTCAAAGATTAAAAACTGAAAAAGATACTTATTTAGAACAATACTTAGATGAAATAAATACTTTCTTTTTTAAAGTAGCAAATTCTACCCAAAATAATGATTCTGTATATATATTTTTTAATCCTGAACTTAGTAATGAAGCATATGACATTTATTATAAAATAGAAAATAATGACTATAAATTACAAGAAAGACTAAATAAAGATGATTATTATAATGAATCTACAAATTTAGATTGGTTTTATATTCCAAAATATTCCAAAGAAAAATATTGGAGTATACCTTATGATTGGAAAAACATAAATTATATTTCTATGACATTACCAATATATGATCAAGATACTTTTATTGGAATTGTAGGAATAGATTTATTAACAAAAAATTTTTTAGAATACTTAAAAAAATATCTTATATTCAATAAAAATACTCTATATTTGTATAATGAAAATGGTTATATAATAAACAATCAAAATATAAAATTTGTTCAAGAAAAGAAAACCCAATATACCACTTTTATAAATTCTGATCTATCTTATGTTTTTAATAAAAAATTGAATAATGATTGGAATTTAATAATTTATATTAGTTATAATGATTTATATAAAAATTTATTTATAACTTCATTATTTAGTATATTATTATTTATAATATCTCTAATTTTGATAAATAAATATGTATCTAATAAAGTAAATACTTCTATAAAATCAATAAATGAATTAAAAAATAAGATAAATTTATTTGAAAAACCTAACAATATTATTGATTCTTTCATAATAAACTCGAATGATGAAATAGAATTATTCTCTAAGTCATTGGACAAACTATTAAACAATTTAAATCAAAAAAATATAGAATTAAAAAAGAAAAATAATATTATAGAAGCTGCAAATGAACAACTTGAAGCACAAAATATTCAATTAGAAGAATTATATTTGGATTTAGAAAGAACTAATAGTAATTTAAAATCAATAATAGAAATAGTATCAAAATATGATAATGATAATATAGAATTAAAAAATTTTTATGATAATATATTAGATTTTATTAAAAATTTAAATAAAAATATAAAATATAATACATTATATAAAAAATCAAACAATAAAATAGAATTATTAAGCACAAATGATCCTAGACTAAAAAAATTCAAAAACAATTTATTTAAATGCATTTATAAAACTGAAGAAAATTCTTATAATATTTTAAAAAATAAAAAATATATTGAAATAATAAGGAATTTAGAAATAAAAAATTTAGATTTTATAGATATTATATCTAAAATTGAAGAACCTGTTTATATCAATTATTTTAAAATTGAAAAAGATACTTATATAATAGTGTCTTTATTATCAAAAATAGATAATTATTTGCAACAAAAAGAACCTAAAATGATCTCAACAAGCATAAGCCTCATAAAGTCATTTTTACAAAATAAAGTATTATTTGATAACACAAAAAAAGCTTATTATAACTTTTCTACTAAACTTGCTAATATTGCAGAATCATATGATGAAATAACAGGAAAGCATATATACAGAGTAGGTTTAATTTCAGCATTTATAGCTGAAAAACTTAATAAAGATAAAAAATATATTGAAGATATTAAAATCTTTGCTCCATTACATGATATAGGTAAAATATTTATTCCTCATGATATATTAGATAAAAATGGAGCTTTAAATGATAAAGAATGGGAAATAATGAAAAAACATACTTTATTATCAGAAACATTATTAGATGATGAATATTTTGAAATGGCTCGACAAATAGCTTTGTATCATCATGAAAAATATGATGGCAAAGGATACCCATTTGGAATACATGGAAAAGATATACCATTATGTGCACAAATAGTAAATATTGCCGATATATATGATGCTTTACGCTCAAAAAGGCCTTATAAAGAACCATTTACTCATGAAAAATCTTTAGAAATTATACAATTTGGAGATAAAAGAATATCTCCCACAAACTTTAATCCAGAAATATTAGAAACTTTTATAAAATATAATAATTTAATAAAAGAAATATATGATAAACACTCGGAAAAATAAAAGAAAAGAGAGAACAAAGAAGTTCTCTCTTAGAAAAAAAGAAGGGGCGAAACTTACTCTTGCACACAAAAAGTGTACTACCATCAGCATGAG
>NZ_JASUSU010000061.1:0-13901 GCF_030445905.1 Oceanotoga sp.
TGGACCTATGTCAATATCTTGGACACAAAAAGTTGAACAAATTATGCAGAATTTTTAGCTAAGTCCTCACACTTTTGAGGAGTTATATATCCTATGCTACTATGTATCCTTTTTCTGTTATACCAGGATTCTATATATTCAAAGATTGCTAATCTTGCAGTATCATAATCAAAGTATTTAACTATATGAACTTCCTCTTTTTTCAATGAAGCATGGAAAGATTCAATACAAGCATTATCATACGGGCATCCTTTGGAGCTAAATGAATGTGTAATAATCTTTGTTGCAGCTATGTATTCCTTAAAAGCATTGCTTGTATATTGACACCCTAAATCACTATGGAGGATTAAGGGTTTAGTAGGTTTTTGTAGCTCTATAGCATTTTTAACAGCTCGTAGAGCTAATGAAGTATCGATAGATCTAGACATGGCGTAGCCAATTATTTTCCTACTATATAAGTCCATTACTGAAGCTAAATAGCACCAGCCATCTTTAACAGTATGAATGTAAGTTATGTCAGTTACCCATTTTTCATTGATAGTATTAGCTTGGAAATCTCTTTTTAAAACGTTTTCTTGTTCTTCTATCTTCCTTTTAGATGATGTGGGTCTATATTTTTTTATAGTTATAGATTTTATCCCTAATTTTTTCATTAATCGCTGCGTCCTCTTTAAACTAATATTTATTCCCTCAGCTTTCAAGGATTCGTTTATTTTGGGTGCTCCATATCGATTCTTGCTTGCCTTATGGATATCTATAATCTTGTTACATATGATTTCATTCTCAAGCTCACGCTTGCTTGGTTTCTTATTTAAATATTTATAATAAGAACTACGCGATACTTTCAGAACCTTACACATAAGCTTAATATCATGATACTTCTTGTTGTTAGTAATGAATTCAAATATACTAGTTACTTCCTTGCGAATATGCCCATAGCTTTTTTTAGTATTTCAATTTCCTCTTCAAGTTTTGCATTTTTCTTTAATAAATTTTTATATTCTTCTGCTGTTATAGTTGTATCTTTATCTACTGAAACTGGCTTCTTTTTTGATATCCATCCATTTATTGTTGATTTTGATAGGGCATACTCACGACTCAACTCTGCTAAACTCTTACCAGAGTTGTATAATTCTACTATTGTATTTTTGAATTCTTCTGTATAATGTTTTTGACCTCTTGCCATTATAAACACTTCCTTTTCTTATTAATATTTTAAAGTGTTCGGCTTTCTGTGTCTACAATATTATACTAACACCAACGTATGGATCGGAACAAACTACATTTGCTTTTTTGGATTCGAGTCTTTCTATCACTTTTAGTGCTGGTGATTCTCTCATATCTTCTATATCGTTTTTGTAAGCTACTCCCATGAGCAGAACTTTAGCACCGTTTAGACATTTTTTGTTGTCGTTCATTATATTCATAAGCTGTTCTACGACGTAATCTGGCATTGAATCGTTTATTTCTCCTGCCATTTCTATTAACCTTGTGTGGTAATCATATGCTCTAGCTTTGTAAGTTAAATAGAATGGGTCTATTGGGATACAGTGTCCACCAACTCCAGGTCCAGGATAGAAAGGCATGAATCCGAATGGTTTTGTTGCTGCAGCGTCAACAACTTCCCAGATGTTTATCCCCATTTTTTTGGCTACAATAGCCATTTCGTTTATGAAGGCTATGTTCACTATTCTAAAGCTGTTTTCTAGGATTTTTGACATTTCTGCTTCTTTTGGAGAAGATACTGTGAATACTTTTGCGTCTAATACGCTTTCGTATAGTGCTTGTGCCACTTTTGTACATTTTTCTGTAACTCCACCAACAACTTTTGGAGTGTTTTTTGTTTTGAAAGTTATGTTTCCTGGGTCTACTCTTTCTGGTGAGTATGCGAGATAAAAATCCACACCAGCTTTTAAACCAGAGTTTTCCAATATTGGAAGCATTATCTCTTCTGTTGTTCCAGGATATGTTGTACTTTCCAACACTACCAATGTTTCAGAATGCACTCTTTTTGCAACTTCTTTTGTAGAAGCTTCTACATATGTGAGGTCTGGTTGTTTGAATTTGTCCAAAGGTGTTGGAACACAGATCATCACAGCGTCACATTCAGCTATTCTATCGTAGTCTGCAGTTGCGGATAATCTTTTATTTTTTACTATGTCTTCCAATTCTTCGTTTACAACGTCTCCGATGTAGTTGATTCCCTTGTTCACTTTTTCCACTTTGTCTTCTTGTACGTCAAAACCGAGTACTTCGTAACCTGCTTTTGCTTTTTCCACTGCGAGAGGCAGTCCAACATAACCAAGTCCTATTACACCTATTTTTGCGCTTTTATCTTTTATTTTATCTATTAATTTCATTTTTCTTCCCCCTCAAAATATTTTTTTATATTTTCAACAACGTATTCCTGTTCTTTTTTCTTTAGTTCTGGGAATATTGGTAGTGCAAGTGTTGTTTTTGTTGCGTGTTGTGTTAATGGGAAATCATTTTCGTCATATCCAAGGTCTTTGAAACATTCTTGTGAATGTAGCCCTACTGGGTAATATATGGAAGTTCCAACACCTTTTTCTTTTAAGAAGTCTTTTAATCTGTCTCTGTCACCTTTTTTTAATTCAACCACGTATTGGTGGTAAACATGGCTTTTATCCGTTTTTACTTCTGGGTATTTTATTTTAGCTTCTAAATCGTGTTTTTTGAAAAGTTTTGCGTAAGTTTCTGCTTTTTCGATTCTTTTTTCTATGTATTTTTCCAGGTCTTTTAATTTTATTTTCAATATTGCTGCCTGTACTTCGTCTAGTCTTGAGTTGAAGCCAACTTCGTCGTGGTGGTATTTTTTCGCGGCTCCATGTACTCTGAGTTTTCTTATTCTTGAAGCGAGTTCGTCGTTGTTTGTTATTATCATTCCGCCGTCTCCGTATCCACCGAGATTTTTTGTTGGGAAGAAAGATATTGTGCCAACGTCTCCGACAGTTCCCGCATAAACTTCTTTTCCATCTATCTTTTCTCTTGCTCCAATTGCCTGTGCGTTGTCTTCTATTATTTTTATTCCATATTTTTCTTTGATTTCTTTTAATCTTTTAAGGTTCATTGATTTACCAAACAAGTGGACAGGAATGAACCCTTTTATCTTTTCTTTTTCTGGGTGGTTTTGTAAGATATCTTCCACTTTGTCCAAATCAACGTCGTAGTCTTTTTCTGTTATGTCTACAAATATTGGTTTTAGACCGTTTCTTGTTATGGATGACGCTGTTGCAAAGAATGTGTATGGTGTTGTGATTATGTAATCACCTTTTTCAAAACCGAGAGCTTTTATGGCAACAAGCAAGGCGTCTGATCCACTTGCAACACCTATGGCGTTTTTTGTGTTTAAAAATTTTTCTACGTTTTCTTCCAGCATTTTCACGTTGTCTCCGAGTATCATCCTTCCAGACGTGAAAACAGCATCTAGATTTTTTAGTATTTCTTTTCTGAGTTTTTCGTATTGTCTTGTCATGTCAAACAAAGGTACTTTCATGTGTTTATGCCTCCTTTTCCAGAGAAACGTCTCCGTTTTCGTCTATTTTAAATATGTATAGTTTTTTTATTTTGTTTTCTTTTGCGTTTTTTAGTATTTCTTCAGAATGTCTGAAACTCGCTATTATAACTGCGTCGTATTTTTCTTCTTTTATTTCGGCTGGCGAGTAAATGTCTATTCCGTGTATTTTGTCACCGTGTTTTGACAGCGAGTCATCTATGAACCCAATTACTTCCATGTTTTCAGAGTTTAAGACTTTTAAAACTATTCCGCCTATAACTCCAGCTCCGTAAAGCAGTATTTTGTTTATGTTGTTTTTTTCGAGAACGTTTATAACGTTTAAAAAAGAGTTTTTCGTGTCAGAATACATTTTTGACACTTCGTTCACAAAAGAAACCGTCAAAAACTGTAGTCTCTTTTTACCTTCATCTGTCAATTCGTATTTCATGTTTCTTCTATTTTCTCCGTCTTTTATTAGATATTTTTTCTCTTCAAAGTCTTTTAGGTATCTGTTGACCATTGAAGGGACTATTCCCACATTTTTTGATAATTTGTCCTGTGAAATATTTTCATTTTTCGATATTAACTTTAAGATCATCATCTCTCTGAAATTCGGTGATGGATTGAAAAAATTGTATTCGTCTAGTTCTAACATTTTATTACCACCTTTTTATTCATTCACTAAGTGAATTATAACATTATTTTTTCTATTATTCAACAAGTGAATGATAAATTTTTTCTTTTATGATAGAATATATTAGAGAACTTTTGAAAGGGGATAGAGATGAAAAAATTATTTATTTTTACAGCTTCATACCCGTTTGGATATGGAGAATCTTTTTTAGAAAATGAGTTACCAATTCTTTCAAAAAAATTTGATATAACTTTGATTCCTACTACTCCTGTGAATCAGGATGTCGTGAGAGAAGTTCCAAATAATGTAGTTATAGACAGAGAATTGTCTGATTTATTTAAAAATGAATCAGTTTTGGCAAGAAAGTTTTGGGGTTTGTTTTATTTTGATCTTTTCTTTTTTAACGATGTAAAAAATACAAAATTGAATTTTAACAGGATTAGATATATGATTTCGTGGTATTTGCAAGCTAAGAGAATAAAGAAGTGGTTTGAGAAAAAATATTTGAAAAATAATAATGAAGAAATTTTATTATATTCTTATTGGATGAATTTTGCGGCAGTTGCCATAGCAGATTTGAATAAAAAATATGATAATATAAAGGCTTTTAGCAGGGCTCATAGAGGAGATATGTATGTAGAAGACAGTAAGTACAATTATCTACCATACAGAAAGAAAATATTGAATAATATAGATAAAATTTTTACTATTTCCAGCCATGGTCAAGACTATTTGAAGAATAAATATCCTGAATATTCAAATAAGATAGATATTTCTAGACTTGGAGTAAAAGAGCAGGAGAGTTTATCTAAAAAAAGTGTGGATAATACTTTTAGAATTGTTTCTTGCTCTTATCTAAATCCAGTTAAGAGAGTAGATTTGATTATAGATTCTTTAGTAAAGGCTTCCGAAAAGATAAATAAAAAAATATCCTGGACGCATTTTGGAGATGGACCTTTAAGAAATAAAATGGGAAAAAAGGCTAAAGAAAAATTCAAAGATAAAAATTTAGAATATGATTTCAAAGGTAATGTTATGAACACAGAAATTTTAAGTTATTATAGGAATAATCCAGTGGATTTGTTTTTAAATCTTAGTTCTTCAGAGGGATTACCAGTTTCGATTATGGAAGCTATTAGTTTTGGTATTCCTGTTATAGCTACAGACGTAGGGGGAACTAAAGATATTGTCAAATCAGAAAATGGTGCTTTGTTAAAAGCTGATCCAAGTTTTGAAGAAGTAGCAAGAAAAATAAAAAGAATAACTAGCATGAATGAAGATGATATTGAAAAATTAAAAGAAAACTCAGTAAAAATTTTTAATGAAAAAGTAAATGCCAAAATAAATTATAATGAATTTATTGAAAAAATTAATAGATTATAGGAAGGGATATTAATGAAGATAATTACAATATTTGACACATCTGCCAGCACAAAAAACATTGGTGATGCGATAATAATGGATTCAGTAGAAAGAGAGCTAAATGATATTATAAGAGATTATTCTATTTTTCAGTATAAAGCCTCTACACACTCAAGAATAACTCCTGAACAAAGAGATACAATAGAAAAATCTAAATTAAAAATTGTGTGTGGAACTAATTTGTACAGGATGCATTATAGGCCATATAATATGATATCCAATCCTTGGAAAATAAAAATAACAGATATCAAATATTTAAAGGATACCTTATTTCTTGGAGTGGGAACTACTGTATTACCTAAGAAAAAAGGATTCCTTAGAAAAAGTTGGGCGAATATAAAATATAATTATTCAAAGAAACTTTGGCAAAATATTTTAACAGAAAAAATTCCTCATTCTTTAAGAGATGAAGAAACAAAAGAAATGCTAAAAGAAATAAATATTAAAAACACTATTAACACTGGTTGTCCAACTATTTGGAGGCTAGATGAAAAACATTGTAGCGAAATACCAACTCAAAAGGGAAGAAATGCTGTTTTAACTATATCTGGAAAAAAGACTAAAGATATATATTTTAAATATATAAAAACAGTTATAGATAATTATGATAAAACTTATATTTGGCCACAATCTATTGTAGATATTCCTTATATGGAAAAAATAAAATCTGATTTTGGAAATAAAATTAATGTTTTACCAGCAACTCTAAAAGCCTATGATGAAATTTTACAGAGTGAAGAATCACTGGATTATATTGGAACTAGACTACATGGCGGAATAAGGGCTTTACAACATAAGAGAAGAAGTATGATTATAGCAATAGATAGTAGAGCAAGAAGCTTTAAAAATGATTTTAATTTACCTGTAATAGATAAAGAAAATTTAAATGAATTATTTGAGATGATTAATTCTAATTTTAAAACAGAAATTGTTTTGAAAAAAGATAGAATAGATGAGTTTAGAACCAAATTAACTGAATTTATAAAAAATATGTGAGGTTCTTTGCATGAATCAATATAAAAAGATGGCAAAAAATACTGTATGGTTTGCTATAGGAAGTTTTGGATCAAAAATCATAACTTTTCTAATGGTTCCTCTATATACTCATGTTTTAAATAGAGGTGAGTTTGGTCAGGTAGATATATTTAATACAACTTTGAGTTTATTGATACCTTTTTTATCCTTGAACCTTTTTTCTTCTATTATAAGGTTTACTTTGGATAAAAAAGAGGATAAGAGTACTATTTTAATGAATACACTGGTTACTACATTAATTTTTTATGGTATTTTTTATGTTTTTACTTCACTGTTTGTGAGTGTTGATTTTTTTGTTCAATATAATCTATATTTTTATTCTATTTTAATAGCAGCTCTATTTGCAATGGCTTTTAGTATGTTTGCGAAAGGGATAGGAAAAGTTCATCTTTTTTCCATTGGGGGAATTTTAGAAACAGTTACACTTGTTGGGTTTAACTTGGTTTTTCTATTAGTTTTGAATATGGGAGTTAAGGGTTACTTTCTTTCGATACTGCTTTCAAAAATAATGACAGCGTTTTTTTTACTAATCAGCTGTAAAATATATAAATATATCGATTTTAGAAAATTAAGCAAATCAAAATTAAAAGAAATGCTTCTATTTTCATTACCATTATTGCCTAATTCTCTAAATTTTTGGATTATGAATGTTTCAGATAGATATATACTTTCATACTTTTTAGGTTATGAGGCAACAGGTATTTATTCTGCTTCTTATAAAATACCAACAATCATAACTGTAATAAATACGATATTTTATCAGGCATGGCAAATATCTGCAATCGAGAATATGAACTCAGAAAAAAGAGATAAATTTTATTCAAATGTTTTTAAAGTCAATATGGGTTTGATTTTAATTATGACAAGTGGATTATTAATGATTTTAAAACCTTTTATGAGTGTTTATGTTGCTCCAGATTATTTTATTGCATATAAATATGTACCATTTTTATTAATATCTACAATTTTTGCATCTTTTTCGAGTTTTTTTGGTATAGGATATTTGACTTCGAAAAAAACAAAGAATGCCTTTACCACATCTATTTTTGGTTCTATGGCAAACATAGCTATTAATATTGTTTTTATACCAATAATAGGTATTCAAGCAGCAGCTATATCAACTTTAATTGCTTTTTTTGTAATGTGGGTAGCGAGAGTTTTCCAGACTAAAAAATATTATAATATAAAAGTAGATTACCTTAGATTGATATCTTCCTTAATTATTATTTTTGTCCAAACATATTTGGTAATATCAAAAAAAGAATATAGCTTATTTTTACAGTTAATTTTATTTGTTATTCTATTACTACTTTTTATAAAAGAAGAGAAGATTATTTTCAAGAAAGCAATAAATTATGTTAAGAATAAAAGGAGTAAATGAAATGAAGATAATAAGTCTAATAGGAGCGAGGCCGCAATTTGTAAAAGAAGCGATAATACACGAACAGATAAATAAAACAGAAATAGAAGAAATCATAGTGCATTCAGGACAACATTATGATGTAAACATGTCAGACATATTCTTTCAAACGCTAAACATAAAAAAACCAGATTACAACATGAATATCGGATCAGGAAGTCATGGAGAAATGACAGGAAAAATAATGATAGAATTTGAAAAAATAGTGAAAAAAGAAAAACCAGACATGGTGTTAGTATATGGAGACACAAACACAACATTGGCAGGGGCAATAGTAGCGAGCAAACTAAAAATACCAGTTGCTCATATAGAGGCAGGAATAAGACAAGAGCCAAAAGACATGCCAGAAGAAATAAACAGAGTACTAACAGACAAAATATCCAATCTAATGTTCTGTGCAAGTGAAACATCAGTAGAAAACCTAAAAAAAGAAAACCAAACAAAAGGAGTGCATTTCACAGGGGATGTAATGTACGACCTATACAAAAAATTAGAAAACAAATTTTTATATGAAAAATATGAAGAACTTGATCTAGAAAAAGACAACTACATACTAATGACAATGCACAGAGACTTCAACGTAGACAAAAAAGAAAAATTAGAAAAAATATCAAAACAAATAGAAAAAATATCAGAAGAAACACAAATAATATTCCCGATACATCCTAGAACGAAAAAAAGGATAAAAGAATTTGGATTAGAAAAACACTATGAAAAAGTAAAAACAATAGAACCATTAGACTATCTAAATCTAATGGGATTAGTAAAAAACAGTAAAAAAGTATTAACAGACAGTGGAGGATTACAAAAAGAAGCATACTTTGCGAAAAAAGAAGCGATAGTGATAATGCCAGACACAGGATGGAGAGAACTAACGGATATAGGTTGGAACAAATTGGCAAACGAAGAAAACCTATACGAAAAAACAGTAGGAGAAACAAAAATAAAATATCCAGAAGATACATACGGAAAAGGAAATGCAGGAGAACTGATTGTTAATAAAATTATTGATTATTTAGGTGAAAAAAATGAATAGAAAAAAAATATTTTAATGATATTAAATAAAAGGTTTCTTCCAGATATAAGAGTAGAGAAAGAGATTAAAGAATTACAAAAAAAAGGCTATAGAGTAATGATTTTAACTAATTTAGAAGGATTTGATGATGAAAATTATGAAATTATTCGTCTTAAAACATTAAATAATTTAACTAAAATATTTTCTATTCTTTTAATTAGTAGAAATAAAATGGTTAAAGAAATTAAGAAAGAGCTTAAGTTAAAAAATATTTCTAAAATAGATTTTGTGCATGTTCATGATTTGTTGTGGGGATTTTTAGGATTAAAATTATCAAAAATTTATAAATCTAAACTTATAATGGATTTTCATGAAAATTATCCAGCTGGATATATTCATTGGTTACAAAATATTAAAAACCCTTTAATAAAAAAATTCAAAAAGATATTTTTAAACTATAAAAAACTTAAAAAATACGAAATAGAGATGGTAAAAAAATCTAGCAAAACAATTTTAGTAGTTGAAGAAGCAAAATATAGGTTTACTAATATTATTCCAGATAGAAAATTTGAAATAATATCTAATACTGAAAATCCAGAGAATTGGGAGTTTTCTGAAATGAAAGAGCCAATAGAAAGATTAGTAATATCTTATATTGGGGGTATAGGACCACATAGAGGAATTGATACAGTTTTAAAAGGAATGAAATATTTAGGAAAAAGATATGAACTTAAAGTAATTGGAATAAATAAAAATGATCCATATTATAATGAATTAAATAAAATAAACATTACATCAAACGTCACTTTTATAGAATGGGTACCTTTTGATAAAGTAAAAAATTATATAAACAACTCTCATATTTGTTTAGTCCCACACAATAAAAATGAACATACTGATACAACCATTCCGCATAAATTATTTCAATATATGGCGATGAAAAGGCCTGTTTTAGTATCAGATGTCGCTCCATTAAGAAGGATAGTTAAAGAAACAGAATCTGGAATGATTTTTCAAGCAGGTAACCCTGAAGATTTTGCAAAAAAAATTAGAGAAATGAATAATTATGATAAATTAATTAGATGGGGAGAAAATGGCCGAAGAGCTGTTGAAGGAAAATATAATTGGAAAAATGATGCAGAAAGATTGATTAATTTATATAAAGAATTAGGAAATTAAGGAGCAGAAATAAATGAAAACAGCGATGATATTCGGAACAAGACCAGAAGCGATAAAAATGGCACCGTTATACAAAAAGATGAAAGAAAAAGGAATAGAAGCAAAAATAATAGCAACTGCACAACATAGGGAAATGTTGGACCAAGTATTGGAACTATTTGAAATAAAACCAGACTACGATCTAAACATAATGAAAAAAGGACAAACCTTATCAGAACTAACTTCTAGACTGGTAACAAAAATAGATGAAATACTCAAAAAAGAAAAATTCGACAACATACTGGTACACGGAGACACAACATCCACATTTCTGGGAAGTCTCGCTGCATTCTACAACAAAATACCCGTAGGACATGTAGAAGCAGGGCTAAGAACAAACGACATATACAACCCATACCCAGAAGAAATGAACAGGAGACTAACGGGAACAATAGCGCAATACCATTTCGCACCAACACAAAAAGCAAAAGAAAACCTATTAAAAGAAAACATAGATGAAAAAAACATAACCATAACAGGAAACACAGTAATAGATGCACTACTATGGGTAAAACAAAACAAACAAAAAGACATAGAAAAAATAAAAGAAAAATACAACATAAAAGATAAAAAATACATACTAATAACAATGCACAGAAGAGAAAACTGGGGAGAACCAATAGAAAGTGTAATGAAAGCAATAAAAAAATACATAAACGAAAACAAAGAAATGCACATAGTATTCCCGGTACATCTAAACCCAGTAGTAAGAGAAACTGTAAACAAAATACTTGGAAAAGAAGAAAAAGCTATATTGATAGATCCAGTAGAATACCTAGAATTCATAGCATTAATGGATGCAAGCCATTACATAATGACAGACAGCGGAGGAATACAAGAAGAAGCACCAAGTCTTGGAAAACCAACACTAGTACTGAGAAAAACAACGGAAAGACCAGAAGCAATAAAAGCAGGAACAGCAAAACTAATAGGAACAGAAGAAAAAGAAGTATACCAAGCGATGAAAGAAATGGAAACAGAACAATACGAAAAGATGAGCAAGGCTAGCAACCCATTTGGAGACGGAACAGCTTCAGAAAAAATAATAGATTTTTTAAAAAAAAAAAATAATAATAAAAACTCTGAAATATAGGAGGTAAAAATGGAACAAAAAATAAAAGATAAAACAATAAAAATAACAGTAGTAGGAATGGGATACATAGGACTTCCAACATCGATAGCTTTTGCAGATGCAGGGTTTGAAGTAAATGGCTATGATGTAAATGAAGAAGTAATAAAAACTTTGAAATCTGGAAAAATACACATAGTAGAACCAGACTTACAAGAAGCTTATGAAAAGGTATTGAATTCTGGTAAATTAAAACCTACAAATGAACTAGAAAAATCAGACGTATTCATAATATGTGTTCCAACACCATACATAAAAAAAGAAGATAAAAAAGTATCAGACCTCAGTTATGTAGAAGCAGCATCAAAAAGTGTTGCTCCCTACATAGATAAAGATACTTTAGTAATACTTGAATCAACAGTACCTCCTATGACAACAGAAGAAATAATGGGGAAAATAATAGAAAAAGAATCAAGATTAAAAATAAATGAAGATTTTTTGGTAGCCCACTGTCCAGAAAGAGTGTTACCTGGAAAAATATTATACGAACTAAAACATAATGACAGAATAATAGGAGCATCAAACAAAAAAGCAGAAGAAATAACAAAACAACTATATGAATCAATCCTAACAGAGGGAAAGGCTTATACAACAGATACAAATACAGCAGAAATGTGTAAGTTAGTTGAAAATACCTACAGAGATATAAACATAGCCTTTGCAAACGAACTATCCATAATATCTGATAAAATGAATATAAATGTATTTGAACTTTAGGTTATAGAATTAATATAGATGATATCAATGAATTACAAGAAAAAATTGAATTAGCATTAAATAAAAATTGGGATACAAATAAAATCATTGATTTTGCTAGTAGTTTTTCTTGGGAAAGTAACATTAGTATGTTTATGGATATATATAAAAAAATTTTAGAAAAAAACTATGTTGATTAGAGGGAATTTTTGTGGAAAATAGCAGACAATTTTTAAAAAGATTAGCTGGTTTTTCTATTGGTCCTATAGGAGCAGCTATATTAGGGTTTATAAATGTACCCGTTCAAACTTGGTTGATTGATCCAAATCAACTAGGTAAAGCAGCTATGTACACAATGGCTTTCCAGTTGACTTCTCTTTTTTTGAATTTGGGAATAGACCAAGCCTATGTCAGAGAGTATAACGCAGAAAAAGATAAGAAGAATCTGTTGTGGAATACATTTTTAATACCATTTATATTTTCTTTAATCATAATGTTTGTGTATTTATATTTTTATGAACCTATATCTATTTTATTATTTGATTCTGTTGAAAAATATATTATACAAATATTGGCTTTTGTTTTACCATTTGCTATTATTTTTAGATTCAATACATTAATAATTAGAATGAAAGAAAAAGCAAAATTGTTTTCTTTTGTTCAAATTTTCCAAAAACTTATGACTTTAGGATTTACTGTGATAATTCTTTTATTTTTTAACAGAAATTTTAAAGGTATAATACAAGCACAGTTTTTTTCAATGGTTTCAATAGCTATATTAACAACTGTAATAAATCTAAAAGATTGGTTGTATAAATTTAAGATAGATAGAAAACTCATTAAAAAAGTTGTTTTATTTGGGTTACCAATAATACCAGCATCAATAATGTCTTGGATACTTAATTCTATGGATAAAATAGCTTTAAGAGCATGGTCTGATTTTGAATCTATAGGTCTTTATTCAGCAGCATTTAAAATAGTTGGTATTATAATAATAGTACAACAAGCATTTGCTACTTTTTGGGCACCAACAGTTTATAGATGGTATGAAAATAATGTTGCTAAAGAAAAGTATGAAATAGTAAGTAATAAATTAAATAGCATAATGATTTTATTGTTTGGATTTATTATATTATTTAAAGATTTGATAATTAAAGTCTTGTCTCCAGAATATTCTGAGGCTTCTGTAATAATACCCTTTTTAATGTTTTACCCTATAATGTATACTCTTTCAGAAACTACTCAAATGGGTATAAGTTTTAGCAGAAAAACATATTATAATATAATAGTTACTGGAGTATCAGGAGGTATAAATATACTTGGAAATTATTTACTGGTTCCAAAATATGGAGCACTTGGTGCATCTATATCAACAGGTATTAGCTATATTATATTTTTTTGGCTTAGGACTATAATTAGCAGATTTTTATGGGTTAAATTGAATATTAAAAGACATATTATTTCTACTATTATGATGATATTTTTTGCTTTTTTATCTATAATGTATAATAATTTTATTATTAATTTCTTTTCTTTTATATTAATAGTTATTTATACTTTTAAAGATATTAAGTCTGCTTTTTATTACATAAAAAGTATAATTAATTTTAAAATACAAAAATCATCAGATAAATAAAAATGATATTAAATATATAATTAATATTTTTAAGAAAAAATTTCAAAAATAAATAAATAATTAATTAAAAACTCTTACATTTGTGATATGATACCTCCAAAGTAGACACGTAATTAATAAAAATTACAAAGCTGCTTTGGAGGTATATTTATTATGTCGAGAAAAGGGAAATATAGTAAAGA
>NZ_JASUSU010000062.1:0-13846 GCF_030445905.1 Oceanotoga sp.
ACAATTTAATTATAACCTATGGAGGTAAATATCCCTTTTAACATCGTTTAAAATTACTTTAAATAAACGTTTTTAGAATTTAGAAAGATACTATAATAATAGTATAAAAGGAGGTTGATCCTTTATGAGAGTTACTGCAATATGGCAAAATAATTTAACAAGGAATATATACTTTAAAACTGGAGTAAATTCTAAATGGATAAAAAAAGAAAATAATTTCAATCTTTTATTTGAAGAAAAAGACTTGGCAATAATCAAAAAAATTCTTTATATAAATAGACTCGATAAAAAATATATTAAAAATGTGGAGTCTGGTTGGAAAGATGTCTTCAATATAAATATAATAAGAACTGTATTCAATGAAAAAGTATCTTTTTATAAATTTAGCAAAATCATAAAAGAAATAGAAGAAAAAGGTAAAAAAATTTATGGTTACAATATAATGGACATATTCGAAGGAGAAATTTCTGATAAAATTTCTGATAAAAAAATATGGTATCTCGATATAGAAGTTGAAGAAAATGAAAATAAATCATATAATAAAAACATACCCATTTCCATTTCTGCTGATGGAACTATAATTTCTATTGCTTATTATGATTCTTATATAAAAGATTATTACGCTTTAGTATTACAGCCAAATATTAATCAAAACTTAAAAAATACAAACAATATAAAATACTTTAAAAGAGAAGAAGATCTATTAAATTATTTTAATAATTTAATAAAAGAACAAAATCCTGACATAATAAGCGGTTGGTATTCTGATGGTTTTGATATTCCTTATATCATAAATAGAGCAAGAAAATTTAATATTGAAATTTCTTCTATTGAAAAACTAAAACCTTTTTCTTCATATAAAAAACTTCCTGGCGGATTCATATACAAAAATGTAATTCCAGGCATAAATTTACTCGATTATATGGATTTATATAAAAAATTTATGTTAACTCAACCAAACTCATATAAATTAGATAATATAGCAAAATTTCATGATATAAAAGGAAAAACTGAATACAAAGGATTTTTAAATTATAGAAAAGACTTTGAAAAGTTTTTAGCATATATATTTCGTGATGTTGAAATATTAGTAGAACTCGAAAAAAAACTAAATTTAAATTCATTAATATGTGGACTTCAATCTGTGATAAAAATACCTCTAAATATGCTCATGGCAAATTCCATAACTATAGATCACTATTTACAACAATTTCTTTTACCACAAAAACAAACTTTCCAAAGAATGAGTTATGGTTTTCAGGATTCTGAAGCAGATTTTGAAGGAGCTATAGTTTTACAACCAGAAGATAAAAAATATAAAAATACAATCGTATTAGATTATGCTTCACTTTATCCAAACACTATACTGACCTATAACATATCTCCAGAAACATTGATTTATGATAAAAATTATAAAGGAAAACATGTAGATATGGGCTTAATATTAGAAGAAGAAAATAAAAACTATTTACCATTAAAATACACCTTAGAAAAGGAAGGTGTGTTTCCATCTTTAATAAGATTTTTATTAAAAGAAAGATTAAAATATAAATCCCTAAAAAATAATACCCCAAAAGATGATCCACAATATATAAAGTATGATATAAAGCAAAGTAATTACAAAATACTTTTAAACTCCATGTATGGAGTAATAGGAACAAGTCGTTTTCCATTACATGATAAAAGAGTAGCTGCTTCCATAACAGCAGGCTCAAGATCAGCTTTAAAGTATATGAACAAAAAACTTAATAATAAAAGATTTGAAAACATAAATATAAATAAAAAAATAATATCCTTTAAAACTGAAGTAATATACTCAGATACAGATAGTTCTTTTAATGTCATACATACTGAAGAAAATTTAAATGCAAAAGATCTTGAAGATATAGGCAAATTCCTAGCTTCATATATAAATACAAATATAGCAAAAGAACTTACAATAAATTATTCAAATACTGAAGAAATAACTCAAAGATGCACATTTTCTGTAGATGTAGATAAACTTTTTGAAACCGTCAGATTTTTTGGAGTCAAAAAAAGATATTTCGGTCATGATTTCGCCAAAAATATAATAACCCATGGAGTCGAAATCGTGAGATCTGATACTCCACAAAGTATCAAAGAAATACTTACAGACCTTTTCATAAAATCTCTTGACGAAGAATTAAAAGAAGAAGATTTACTTGAATATTTCGAAAAAATAAAAGCAATGCCCATAGAAGATATAGCCATATATAAAAATATTACAAAAACAGATTTTTCTAAATATAAAACGATTCCCAACCATGTAAGAGGAGTTCAAATAATGCAAAAAATATATAATTTTCAATACAAATATGAAGATCGTTTATTATATTATTATATAAAATATTTGAACAAAAAAAACTACTTAATAATAGAAAATATCTTTAATATCAATATAAAAAGTTCAGAACCCTTAATATCTTCGTGTATAGAATCCGAACATATTGAAGAATTTAAAAAATTAATAGAAAATAAAGAATTAGAAATAGATTACTACACATTTTTTGAAAAAAATATTCTTTCAAGACTTGAACAATTTTCAGAAAATATTCATATAATACAAGCCGTTAAATCTAAACTTGAAAAACAAGAAGGAATAACTCAAAAAGCAGATCAATTGAGATTATTTTAAATTTTTTGTCATTCTTACGGAAGATATTTCAAAACCATTCTTTTTATAAAAATCTATATAGCTTTTGTTATCACCATAAATTGTTAATTCTATACTTTCTATACTATTTTCAGCTAAAAAGGCATAAAGACTTTGCATTATTTTTTCGCCATAGCCTTTATGTCTTTCATTTTCATTTATTTTTACATCGTATATAAAACAACTTTTATTCTTTTCATTCAAAGACAACCATATTTCACCAATTATATTATTTTTAAACAATACATTATAAACTCTATGTTTTTCATGTAAAGAATTAAATATCTCATCTATTTCTTTTTTAGCCAAGATATTAGCTTGTTTTATGGGAATTTTTAAATTTGAATTTAAAAGTTCTGCATAATCTTTAGAAAGGTTCTCTTTAAATAATCTTAATTCTTCAAGAGTTTTAATCTTAAACTTCATAAATATCCTCCTCATACCATTCATTATTTTAAAAAATTATTCTTTTTATAAAAATAACAGACGAAATATATCGCCTGCTAAAACTATATAATATCCTTTTAAAAATCAATATGTTCACATTATAATTTTTTTTAAAAAAATTTATAATTCATCTATATTGCCACAAATAATATATTTAATTTTTTGACATATTTTTTCTTTACTCCAATTCCACCAACAAATAGATTGCAATATTTCATTCATTCACCGCCTGCAAATTATATATTTCTAATTTTATAAATATTTTTTACTTTATTCATAATTAAAAGTATCACATTATTAAAAACATTATACACTTATTATTAAAAAAATTCAACATAAAATACATTCATAATAGTTAATTCATTTGTGATTCAAAAGTTTCATCTGGAGATTTTATCAAAAATAAAATAGATACAAAAGCAGATAATAATATAGAAATCAACATTATAATATGTGCTGGGAAAAAATCTACAAAAAAACCATATAATATAGAACCAACTGGAACAGCTCCTTGAAATATGAGACTAACAACAGAAAAAACTCTTGCTCTTATATATGAAGGAGCCATTCTTTGCATATTTGTTTGAATTGGTATATTAATAATAATATTAAAAAAACCCCAAAAAATAACTAATATAAAAACAATAAAGAAAAAATTCCATAAATTACTATCAAAATTTCTTACTATATTTGGAAAAATAACTATAGAAACAAAAAATCCTACCATTAGTTGAAAAATCAACCCAAAACTTATACTCTTTCTTGATGAAACACTTATGAGATATTTCCCAAATATAAGGCTTCCCAACAATGCTCCTATGGTAAATCCAGTTTGTAATAAACCATATTGTTCAGAAGAAAAACCTATCGTTTCTTTAAATACATAGGGAAAAACCACATATATTATAGGTGCAAGCAAAAAGTTTGTTATCGCTGCAAACATCATTAAATATTTTAAACCTATCTGTTTTTTTATAAAAACAACGCCTTCTTTAACATCATCAAAAAACGAATTAATTGTTATTTTTTTATTATTAGATTTAAAATCATATTTTATAAAAATTTCAGCAATTCCAGATATCAAAAAAGATAATGCATTGATTAAAAATACAATCTTTATACCTCCAAAAGAATATATAAATCCTCCAATGGCAGGACCTATAAGACCAGAAATACTTGTAAGAGCACTTATTTTTGAATTTGCAATTGCATAATCTTCTTTAGAAACTAAGTCTGCCCTCATAGCAGAAGTAGAACTTGAAAAAATTCCATCCATTACAGATATGAAAATTTGAAAAATAAAAATCATAGTTAAAGAAATTTCAAATAAAAAAGCCCAAATAGCGAGAAACATAACCATAAAGCCTCTTATTATATCCATATATACCATAATATTTTTTCTGTTCAACCTATCCCCTAAAACTCCCGCTACAGGAGTAATTAAAATAAATGGAAACAACATCAAAAAAGTAAAAAAACCCGTTAAAGTTCCTGACCCCGTAATATCTAATATAAATAAAGGCATAGATATCATTTGGATTTGAGATCCCAATAATGAAACAAACATACCAATGGCAAAAATATTAAAATTCTTTTTCTGTAAAGATGTCATAAAACTCCCCCTGATATAATTTATATATAATTTATATATAAATTATATATAAAGAAGTATACTTTATTTCAAGGGGAATATTTCAAATTTAACGTTAATTTCTTGTAAAGTCAAGAGTTTACTTTATTTCAAAATTCAAAATTACTTATATCATTTTTTAAAGTTTCAGAAAGCATTGTGAGTTCTTCAATATTATCTCTTATAAATTGAACAGCATCAACTTGTTCTTTAAGACCCTCATTTGAAAACTCTATTTGATCTTTCATATCTTCTAATTTCTCTATAGTTTTTACCATAGAATTTTTTATATTATCTGTATATTCATTCTGTTCCTCGACATCAAAATTCAAATTTTTAATACCTTTTGCTATAGAAGAAATTTTATTATTTATATTTTCAAACTTATCAGAAACATCATCAATATCTTTCTTTGCTGATAAAACATAATCAAAAACCTTTTTAGATTTACCTTCTACATTTTCTGAACTGACATAAATGAGGTTAAGAATATCTCTTATCTTATCCGTAGACTTTTTGGATTCATCAGCTAAATTACGTATTTCTGATGCAACAACAGCAAATCCCTTTCCTGCTTCTCCAGCACGAGCCGCTTCAATAGAAGCATTTAAAGCTAACAAATTTGTCTGGTCTGTTATAGAATTTATCGAGTCAATTATATTTCCTATATTTGAAGTTAAATCTAAAAGTTTTTTTATTTCTTCAATATTTGAATTTGAAACATCTGAAGACTTTTTTATAATTCCAGAAACATTTTTTATAGAAGAATATCCTTCATCAGATAATCTATTAACTTCATCAGTAAAAATATTCAACTCTTCTGAAGATTTCAATATTCCAATAGATTTATCATTAATTTTCAGTATTTCTTCATTTATTATATCCATATTATTCTTAAAAGATAATGCACTTTCTGAAATCATATTTATTTGTCCGCTTATTTCTTCCGTCCCAGCACCAGTCTCTTCTGCCGAAGAAGAAAGGTTAACAGCTGACAAATTGACTTGTTTAGACGATTCTTCAAAAGATATAAATATTTTTTGAAGTGTAGAAACCATATCAAAAAATTCTCTTGTTAAAATTCCAACCTCATCTTTTCCTTTCATTAAGTCTACAGATACTTTTTCATTTAGATTTCTTTTTTTCATAATTTTTGTAAGTCTTTTTAATGGTTTAGAAATGTAATTAGAAAAAAATACAGATACTATAATTATTATGAAAAATGTAATAGAAATACTCATTATTATAATTTTTCTAATCGTAAACGCACTTTTTAAAGCCTCTTCAAAATTTATCTTAGCCATTATTCCCCATTTCATACCATAAACATCTATATCCGAATAAGAAGATAAAACACTCTTACCATTATAATCAGTAATTATTTCCATTCTTGATTTTTTATCTAATTTTTCTACTGAAGCTCCAGTATCTACGTCTGTAACAATAGAAGCTTGAGATAAAATATCTAAATCATCATTTAAATATGTTCTCGATCTCATCTTATTATCTGATCCTACTATATATATTTCACCACTTTCACCAAGTCCAACCTTTTCATGTACAATATCATTTAAAGGTTGCATATTTATAATAAAAACTACAAATCCAACACTTTTATCCTCGTTAAAAACTGGCTTTCCTATAAACATAACTGGTTCTTTTAAAATATCAGAATAAATAAAATCTGTAAAACCAAAACCATTTTCTGCACTCATAAAAAAATCGTTTAAATCAAATTCTTTTATATTAATTCCTAAATCAAACTTATTTTTAGCAGAAAAAACAATATTCCCCTCTTTAGAAACAAAAATAATGTCTGTATAATTATATTCATTGGCATAAAGTTCCGTATAATCAGAATATTTATTATAATAATCATTCCATAAATCTGATTCAACACCATATTCTCCAAAAGCATATACAAAATCTCTAACAGAATTTTTTATTTGTTTATTCTCACTAAAAACATTTAAATCAATTTTTCTTTCTTTAAAATAATCTTCTATCTGTTCTTTTTTTAAAATTCTTATAGAGTCTAAATGATTAAAATTTTCTTTTTCAAACTCTTTAAAAGAAATATTATAAGATAAAAAGCCATTTATCATCAATGGCAAAACTCCCATCAAAAAAATAATAATAAAAATTTTATATTTGATACTCAAAAAAACTCCCCCTTTAATCTACAAAAATTATATATCACTTAAATTATCCTATATAACTTTTAAAATATCAAAATCATTTATGAAATTAAAATTATATAAAAGTAAAATTTGTAATTTTTTATAATCTTTTTATAAAAAAAGTTTATAATTTAATAATAAAAATCATAAAATCAAATCATCACATTCATGATAAAATATAATAAAAGCTATGAATTGGAGGAAAAAAATGAAAACCGCCAAAATAATGAAAATAAATGAAAAACATTTTGATTATATTACAAACGAAATAAAAGAAAAATACGAAAAAGATCCTTTTGAATTTCTTTTCATAGGATCCTCTGGATTTTATGTAAAACAAATTGCTGATGAATTATCAAAAAAAACAAATAAAACACTTAACAGAGATGCTTTTAGGGTTATAAACCAATATATAACAGAACTTCTTTTAAATTATGAACCAAATTCTACTTATATTGATAGAGATTTTTTAAAAGTCTATATAGAAAATGAAATTGGAAACCTTGTAAAACAATTTAAAAATGATGATGATGAATTTTCTTCTTATCTACAAGTCATATCAAAGTCTCAAAAATCAACAGAATATATATTAAATATATTCGAAAAAAAATGGGAAATATCAAGAGTTGAACAAAATCAACCACAAAATGAAGACATATTGAAATACTCAGAATTATACAGAAATATAGATAATTCAATAGATCCTGAATCAAACTTAATAAAACTGTATAAAAAAATAGAAAAAAGTTTAGAAGATTTCTTAAATCAAAAATTCGATAATTCAAAAACTTTTCAAAAAAATTTTGATCCTATAAGTGTTTATAAATGGTTTTATAACGAATTTCCAGAAATATTAAAATCCGAAAGAAAAGAAACATTGGGAAAAACATTGATAATATCTGGTTTTTTTGATATGACTCCAATAATGGCAAAAGTTTTAAAATGCTTATTCTCTTTATTTGATGATGTATATTTTTATATATGGGAAGATGTAATGGATAGAGGTTTTAATTCATTGACTTCAGTATATGAATTTTTAAAGGATTCCGATTTTGAAATAAAACATAATTATATGGGCATAAATAAATTATTTAAAGAAAAAAATATATCTATATATCAAACTTCAGATTCAATATCTGAAATGGAAAATATTTCAAAAGAAATAAAAAAGAAAATACTTTATGAAAATTTGAGTCCTTCTGATTTTGCAATCATAACACCAGATAATTCATCTGCAAATATGTTTGCAGATTATTTAAATGAAATAAAAGTACCTTATAGATTCAAAAATGATATTCCATTATCTCAAAGTAGAATAGTTATAAAATTATTACAACCCTTAAAAACCGTAGTAAGAGGATATGAAGTAGAAGATATGATGGCGATGATAGAAACAGGATATGCAGGTGATTCTGAACTAACCATGGAAGAAATAGAATCTTATTTAAGACATTTAGATCTTCTATATTCAGAAGTAAAAACCTCTTTTGCACAAAGAAAAGCTTCTTGGTTTAATGCATTAAAAGAAGAAAAAAATAAAATACTTTCAAATTATAAACAAACAGAAGAAAAAGAGAGGTATGAAAAAACTTTAAATGAATTAAATTCTTTAGAAATAGTATTCAATAATTTATTTGATATATTAAAACAAGTAAAAGATTCTGACAAAAATAAAGAAGGATTTTTAATAAATACTTATAGACAACTCATAAAAGATTGGATAGATAAAGATATCATAAACCTTAATATATTTTCGGATGATGAATTAAACAAAAACCAATCGATAATAAGTGAATACAATGCATTAAATTATTTTGAACAATTTCTTTTAAAAACAGAAGAATCTCTTGAAAAAATATTAAAAAAGAATAAAAAGAAAAGAATAAAATTAGATGAATATTTCAGAATAATATCTGATTTAACTGAAATCGAAACTTATAGAGATTCTGAAAGATATCATAATACCGTTGAAATAATGAACTTAAATGATTCAAGATTCATACATAAAAAATATAAATATTATATAAATTTTTCAGAAGATTTTTATCCATTAATAACAATAAATCCATTTCTTTCTTCAATGTTAGACAATGGAACAAAACTTGCAAAAACCAATGAAAAAGTTCAAAGAAGAAATCTTTTAATTTCTATGGCTTTTGCTGAAAATATAATTTTCTCATATCCAATCTCAACATTGGGAGGTAAAACAATACTTCCTTCTATGTACGAAAAAGAATTCATAAAATTATTTAAAATCACTCCAAAGAAATTATACTCAGAAAAAAGACAAGTTCTTCCACAAAATGCTGATGAAATATACTCTTTTAATGAAGCTTTATTATATTATTTGATAAATGATATAAAAACAAATGATGATGATTTAAAAAATTCTAAAGAAAATATAAAAGAAATAAAAAATCATATAAAAAATACTCTATGGAATTCAAGAAACTCAATATCTATAAAAAATATATCTCATAATAAAATATCAAGTTATATAGACTGTCCTTTTAAATTTTATATGAGTTATATAGCTGGTATAAAAGGAGATATTGATTTCTCTATTTTTGCAACAGGTAATCTTAAACATAAAATCATGGAAAAATTATTTAAAAAATATCCTGATTTTTCTCAAATGAGAGAAAAATATTTCAATGAAGATGAACTACTTGAAGAAATTAAAAAAATAGCCAATCAAGAATGGGATGATACCATAAATAAAGGACTTGAAAAATATGAAGCTATAAAAGTTGTTGAGATTGAAAAAATCTCTGAAGAGCTTTTAGTTTCTATAGGTCATATATTAAATAAATATATTGAAATTAGAAAAAATATGGAATTAAATTATGATAAGGTAATAAAAACAGAGTTGAGAGTAGACACTGATATCAATATAGGTAAATACAAAAATATAAATTTAACAACAAGAATAGACAGACTTGATATAACCTCAGGAGACTATTCATACATAGGTTTTGAAGGAAAAGATAGTTTTTTAGATGAATTAAAACGAGGAACTTATTCTATATTAGATTATAAAAACGGTTCAAGTTTCCAAAGTGAACAATTATTAATATACTATATTGGTTTAATTCATTCAGAAGAATGGAAAAATAAAATAAATGATAACATATACTTAAAATTTCAGCCTTTAACGATAAAAGATAATGGTCCTACAAAGAATATGCAAAATAAATTTATAAAAATACAAAAAAATCTTGCCATAATAAAACAAAAAGGAAATTCAAAAAATTTTATTGGATTTGGTTTATATGAATTTTATGATTGGCTTGAAAAAACGATTGATTCTATATCAAATTCTGATTTTACTCCAATAGCTCAAAGAGATAGGATACATAAAAGATTTTTAGAAGAAATGCAAGAAAAATATAATACATATTCAAATGAAACATATTATGAATGTGACAAATGCCAATACAAAAAAATATGTTCAATAATGCAATATTTAGACAATTTTAAAATAAAAGAGAGTTGGTTTACAAAATGAATATATTAGATACTATAAATAAAAATCCAAATCAAAATTTTTTCATTTCTGCATCTGCTGGAACTGGTAAAACTTATACATTAACCCAATATTATATAAGCATACTTGAAAAAAACTATCCTGATGATGAAATAGTAGATAAAATACTTGCCGTTACGTTTACAAATAAAGCTGCCGGTGAAATGAGAGAAAGAATATTACAAGCAGTTTATGACAAAATAAATATCTTGCAAGAAAAAAATGTTCCAGAAAAAGAAATAGAATATTGGAATAATATAAGAATAAACCTTTCAAGAGCTTGGATAAAAACCATCGATTCATTCTGTTCAAAAATCTTAAGAGATAATAATATAATAATAGGCATAGACCCAAATTTTACAATGATATCTGAATTCAAAAAAGATAAAGAAATCGAAAAAGCTATATATTACTCATTAAAAACAGTTCTTGAGCTATACGAAAACAAAAAACCAGAAGACATAAATATGTTGTCTTCTGAAAGAAAAAATAAAGTAAATATAATAATATCTGAAATACAAAAAAATCCCTTAAGATTCAAAGAAACTTTACATAATATTTTAAAAGATCCAGGAATGGATAAATTACAACAAAATCTAAAAACTATAGTAAGTAATTGGAGATTGGAAATGGAAAGAAGTATAATTTTTGAAGAATTTCCATTATCCAACAAAGAACTTGAAGAAATTTATATAGATTATATATGGTTATTCAAAATACTCTCTAACCTGTCGAAAGAGTATTATGAAAACTTCACAATAGATAATTTCCAATATGATTTCAAAGGTACACTTGAAAAAACTTTAAAAGCTTTATCAGATGAATACATATTAAGAAAATATCAAAATAGATTTAAATATATAATAGTCGATGAATACCAAGACACCAATTATTTACAAAAAGAATTATTTGAAAAATTACATACAAATGAAAATCATTTGTTTTATGTTGGAGATAGAAAACAATCTATATATAGATTCAGAGGTGCTGATGTATCAGTATTCTCAAAATCATATGATGAATTTAAAAAAAATAATTACACTATAGGAGCCTTATCAACAAACAGACGTTCTAACTCACAAATAGTAAATTTTGCAAACGAAATATCAAAACAAACATTATTTAAAAAAGAAAATATATACATCGATGATGTAGATTCATTATTAATAGATAACACATCTATTAATGATGATGATATATGTCATTTTGAAGAAGATGACAAAGAAGTTATCACTCCAAAACTATCAAAAGATGATAAATACAGAATAAAAATAATAAAAGCAATACCCGAAAAAAATAATGCTGAGCAAAGAAAAGAACTTGAAATAACTGCGATGATAAAAACTATAAAAAAATTAATAGGCCAAGAAATGTCTTTCAGAGAAAGGAAAAATGGAAAAATTCAACAAATAAAAAGAAAAATACAAGCAAAAGATATAGCTATATTATTGAGACAGATGACTGGATATGAAGATATAATAAAAAAAGAATTCTCAAAAAATAATATTCCATTTTATATTATTGGCGGAAAATCCTTTTATTTTCGTGAAGAAATACAATCATTATTAACAGCTCTTTCTGCAGTACAAAATCCTTACAACGATTTTGAATTTACAAGATATATGTTCTCATTAATAGGTACAATGACATTCGAAGAATATGATAAATTAATAAATGAAAAAAATGAACTCAATAAAAAATCAGAAAAACAATTAACTCTTTTTGAGACATTTCAAATATCAAAAGAAGAAAACAACTATTCAAAAAACACAAAAAAAGCTTTTGAAACACTAAAAAAATATAAAGATTTAAAATACTATATAAAGCCAACTAACATATTAAAAGGTATAGTAGAAGAAAATAATTATATATCAAAATTATCAGCTTTAGATGAATCTGAAATTGCAATTTCAAATGTAAAAAAATTAATTAATGAAGCAGAAAAATACAATACTATGGCTACATCGTTTGCTGAATTGGTAAGATTATTAAAAAAAGCCACAGATGTGAATGAAGAAGAAGCCGTTCTTGAAGATGAAAATTCAAACAGCGTAAAGATTCTTACAATACATAAATCAAAAGGTCTTGAATTTCCAATAGTAATAATGGGTGGACTTCATAGCAATATAGACAAAAAAGATAATTCTGAAATAGAATTCTCACTTCCAGATTTAAATGGAAATAGATATTTTTTACTAAAAAATATCTTTAAAGATGTATTAAAAGAAAGCGAAAATGATATTTTAAGATGGTTTAAAAATAATACCTTTTTAGAAAAAACAGAAAATAATAGACTTATATATGTTGGAATAACGAGACCAAAAGAACTTTTAATTCCAATAAATGTAGAAAATAAAAATAAAACAACTTATAATATATTCTTTGATGAATTAAAATATAAAGATATGGACATAATAAATATAGAAGAAATTGAAGATATATTTCTTGAAAAAATAGAAGATGATGAAGAAAAAGAAAAAAAATTAGTTCCTCAAATAAATTTAAAAGACTTGAAAAATAACGCTTATAAACAATATATAGCCCCAACATATCTAACAGGACTCATAGATAAACCTTCGGAAATAAATGATGATGATGATGAAAACATAATAGAAAAAGTTAATTTTAAAAAAGATGAACTATTTTCAAATCAAGAATTAATATTCAGAGGTTCTGATCTACACAGAAAATTACAAAGTGTTTATAATCTATCACAAATAAAAAATATGATAGAAAATAATGAACTACCAAATTTATTCGATCAAATACCAATAGTACAGTTTGCATTCAATACCAAAAATAAAATAATTAAAAATGAATGGAGACTTGTAAAAAATTTCAAAATAAATGATAAAGATTATATGCTATTTGGAATTCCTGACAAAGTGATAATACATGAAAACAATATATATATTATAGATTATAAATATTCCAATTTAAATCAAAATATAGATAAATATAGATTTCAGATAAATTTTTATTTATACCTGCTAAAAGACTTTGGAATTCCAAAAAAAGGTTATCTTCTAAGTATTAAAGAAAATAACAAATTCATAGAAATAGATTATGACAAAAATATTGAACAAAAAATAATTGAACTAATAAAAAATAATGAATAATAATTAAGAAAAAATTAAGCGAAACCTAAGGGAAGCTTAAGTAAAAATCATTAAAATATAATAAAGCTAATAAAAATTCACAAACCCCAAAATTATCATCCAGCCAGTTAATTTCAAAAAGCCCTGCAAGTCTTTTAATTACTGGTAAAAAAGAGCAATTCTTAAGAATTGCTCTTTGTTACCAGTAATTAAAAGACTTGCAGGGGTTTTTGAAATTAAATGGCTGGAAGATAATTTTTGGGTTTGTGAAGTTTTATTAGCTTTATTATA
>NZ_JASUSU010000063.1:0-13759 GCF_030445905.1 Oceanotoga sp.
AAATTTTTTTGGACCTACAGGAGTAGATGAAGAATACAGAGGAAAAGGAATAGGAAAGGTATTATATTTACAAGCACTATATGAGTTAAAACATATGGGTTATGCTTATTGTATAATAGGAGATGCAGGACCAATAGATTTTTATAAAAAACATTCTGAGGCTTATATCATAGAAAATTCTTCACCTGGAATATACGAAGGGATATTAAGATAAATAAGATAAAATAGAAAACTGATTTTTCAGTTTTCTATTTTTTTTGATAAATCAAATACATATTATATTTAAACCTGTGAAAAAATATCAAGTTATAATTATATGATAAAAATAAAATGGAGGCTGTTAAATGAAATTAATACATGCAAATATATTTGAAGGATGTCAAAAAAATGAATTAAGAATGAAATTAAAAAATTTTTTACTCAGAGAAAATCCAGATATAATAAGTTTAAATGAAGTTAATGGTTGGTCTAAAGAACAATTAAAAAATTTTTTATCAGAGATTTTTAAATATTCATATCTATATGAGGTAAATAGTGATTTTAATCTTGGAATAATTTCAAAATACCCAATAGAAATTTTAAAAGAAGAACAAAAAAATTTTGAACATGGCTATATACATTCAAAAATAAATGGAGTACACTTTATAACAACTCATTTAACCCCTTATAAAACAATTGATAGGATTAAAGAAATAAAAATTATTTTAGAAGAATTAAAAGGTATTTCATCACCGGTTATCATATCTGGAGATTTAAATAGTCTTTGTGAAAGAGATTATTTTAATTATAGAAATATAGAAAATGATATGATAAAAGATCTCGATTTAAAAGAAAAATTTTTTAAAGATGGCAATTTAGACTTTGAACCCATAAATCAAATATTAAAAGCTGATTTTATTGATACATTAAATTCGAATAAATTTGAATTTACAGTTCCTACACCTTTAAATAAAGATAAGGGTCATGTATATCCTTTGAGAATAGATTATATCTTTTCTAATAAATATTTAAAAAGTGTAAAAACAAAAACTATTTATCTCGATGAAAAAGATTTATATTCAGATCATTTTCCTTTAATGTGTGAATGGTAAATAATTACTTAATCATCCGTAATAATAATTAAATTAACATTAAAGAAACATATAAATAATAAATTTTATCTATTAAAAGCATATACTAATAATAGTTAGTATATGGAGGGGTTAAAGTGAAAAAAATCATTATTATTATTTTTATTATTAGTTTATTTTTAACATTATTTTCTCAAGAAAATCTGGCTGGTGATATTACGGATTTTTCCAGTGATATTATTAAAAATGATATTTATTTAAAAGTCAAAATTGATGATATTTCAATCCAATATGATTTATGGGTTCGAACAGGAGATATACAGATTCTAAAGAATATAGATCTTCAAATTGATGAACTCATTAAAAATTATGGTGAATTGTCTGAATTACAGTATTTAAAAGGAATTATGTATATGTATTATTATAAAGATTATGATAAAGCACTTGAATATTTAAAAAAATCATCGGATAAAAATCCAAAAAATGCATATACTTATTTTTTAATGGGGAATATTTATGTGCAGTTGAATGATTATAATAAAGCATTTTTGGAATTAAATAAAGCTATAAAACTTGAACCAAACAATGATACCTTTATTTATTTATATGCTTTGATATATGAAAGTATAGATGAAAATCACTTTGCGATTGAATATTTAAACAAAGCATTAAAAATAAATAAAAATCATGAATATTATATATCAAGGGGCAATAATTATGCCCATATTGGAGAGTATGAAAAAGCTATTTTAGATTATGATGAAGCATTAAATATTTTAAATAATATGATAAATAATAAAGGTAACTTGGATAAACAAGATTTATATTATAGAATCGTGTATAAAAAAGCAACTTTATTTAGATATATGTATGAGGAAGAAAAAGGACTTGTTTTGATAGATGAAATTATTAAAAATATAGATAAAATTTCAAATGATTATTTTCAAAAAATCGTATATCTTGAAAAAGTAAATTTATTATATGATCTTAAGAGATATGATGAAGGGATTGAAATATATCAAAATTTATTATTAGATTCAAAAGAGTATTATTTTTGTTCTCTATATGCAAAATTACTTTATAAAGTAAATGATCCTTCAGAATCGATAAAAATTTTGGATAAAATAGAAGATTTAGATGAAGAATATAAATTAGATTTTGTGAGTTATTTAAGAGGAATAAATTTTATAAGTCTAAAAGAGTATAAAAAAGCTTTAAATGAAATCAATAAAACTAATTTTAATTTTGATATAAGCTATAGAGACAAAAATTTTTTATTAAAAGGATTGATTTATGAAGCTTTAAATGAAGAAAAAATGGCTTTGAATTATTATAAAATATATCTTGAAAAAATAGAAGATAAAGATATAAAAAATAGATATGAACTTATAAAGGCAAATAAAGAAGTTGAGAATATTGAAGTATTTATAGAAGATTTATATAAACAAAGAAAGCTACTATATTAAAAATAGTAGCTTTTAATTTTTAAATTTTTTGAGCTTCTCCTCTTTTTACAAATAGCATGGTTATAAACGATAATAAGAAAAATATAAAAGAGAATATCATCAATGAATTATAATCAAATATATCCATGAAAAACCCTGCTATTGGTGGTGCGAAGATATTTGCTGCCATTGAAAAGAAATAATAAAGGCCAGTATAACCACCAGATTTTTCTGTTGTCGTCATATCTACAACCATAGGTAAAGAATTTACATTTATGAGGGCCCAACCGATTCCACCTATTGGGAAAATTATATACATAATAGTTTTAAACAATTCTTTATTTGATTCAATACTCATATCCATATTTCCAAAATAAAATGTTGATAGAGACATTATAAATAATATAAATATACCTGCAAATATAGATTTTTTTCTACCAAATTTTCCACCTATAAATCCAGCAGGAATTGCAAAGATCATGAATGTAAGAGAAAAAACTCCCATCATCAAAGCTCCAGTACTTTCTGGGATTCCGACATGAAATTTTGCATAAATTGTAAAAAATGTTTCTATTGAATTGAATCCTATGAACCAAAATAATATCGATAATAGCATTAATAAAAGACTTTTTTCTTTTGAAACAAAAACATCTTTTAAGTTTGTTAATAATTCTTGCATGCCCTTTTTTACAACGCTTTTTTTATTTTTAGAAAGATTACTTTTAATAGTATATTCTTTTGGTTCTTTTATGAAAACAAATAATAATAATTGTGCAGCTAACATGACTATTGCACCAACTATGAAAGGTAATGACTGTGAATAATCATACATTGGTTTTCCCGCAAAATAAGCTAAAAGAGCTCCAAGTCCACCCATGAAATTTATAATTCCATTTGCTTGAGATCTATATCTTGAAGGAGTGATATCAGGCATTAAAGCAACTACTGGAGATCTAAATATCGCCATAAAAAAATTCATAAGTATTATTATAAACATCAAGAAAAAAAGATTGTTAAAATCTTTTATAAAAGGTATCAAGATAAAGAAAAAAGCTGCTAATGGTGCTCCCAACATTATATAAGGCATACGTCTACCAAATTTTGTTCTCGTTTGATCCGATAAAGTTCCGAGTATTGGTAGCATAAATATTGCAAAGATGTTATCTATTGTCATAACTATACCGATAGAAAAAGAACTCAAAGAAAAATCTTTTAAAAATATTGGTACATAAGCATTGTACAAAGGCCATAAAATACTTATTCCAAAAAAACCAAAACCTATAACAAACAGTTTCCAAAATTTAAATTTCAATTATCCCCATCCCCCAATCAACTTTATAATGAATCAAAAGAATCTATTATTAATTCAACTTCATCTGTTATTATTCCATCATAAAGGCCTTTAAATGTTTTTAAATCTTTAGGATTATTTAAAGTCCATAAATAGATTTTCATGCCACTTTTTCGCCATTTTCTTAAAAAAGCTTTTGAAATTAATTTTCTTTCATTTAATTTGTCTACCCATAAATTAAGCGAAAAAAAGTTTAATTCTTTATTAAGATCTATTAAGTTATTTAAAGAGTCATAATCAACCAAAAGACCTAATTTTACATCTTTATCTATTTTTCTTATTTCTCTTAAGGCATCAACTTTAAAAGATGAAAACAAAGTTCTATTCAAAGCATTATACTTTTTAGTTAATTCATATGATGGAATTGCTGCTTCAACTTCTTTAACTTCGAGATTTAAAAATGAAGACTCATCGAGTACTTTTAAAACATCTTCAACTTTTGGAACACTTTGACCATTATCTAATTTTATCTTTTGAAGTTCTTCAAAAGTTATATCAGATAATTTAATATTTTTTCCAGATAATCTTTCGAGATTATCATCATGTAAAACTACTGGGACTTTATCTTTTGTTAATCTTGTATCATATTCTATTCCATCAGCACCAAATTCTATAGCTTTTTCAAATGCTTCTAAAGTATTTTCTGTAAATTTAGCTCTATACCCTCTATGACCTAATATAGGTATACTTCTCATAAAAAATCACCTCTAATAATAAAAATGCAATTCTTAATTATATTCTATCATCATATTAAATATTTCAGAAAGCTTATTTTTTTATAAAAAATAGTGTTTATTGTATATTATGCATAATGATAATCAAATTTTTTTATATGATTTACCATTTCTTAATAAATTAAAATATACTATAATAATTATAATAAGAAGAAAAAATATAAAAATGGAGGGTTATAAAATGAATATTTTAATTGCACCAGATAGTTTTAAAGGAAGCTTATCTGCAAAAGACTTTTGTTTTCATGCGGAAAAAGCTATTAAATCTTTTAATTCAAATATAAATACAATAAAAGTTCCACTTGCCGATGGAGGAGAAGGAACTACACAGGCAATGGTTTTAAATACCGATGGTGATTTTATACAATGTGAAGTAACAAATCCAATAGGTTTAAAAATAGAAGCTACATTTGGAATACTTGGAGATGGAGAAACAGCAGTTATAGAAATGGCAGAGGCTTCAGGTTTGACTTTGATAGATGAGGAAAAAAGAAATCCATGGCTAACTACAACTTATGGAACTGGAGAATTAATAAAAAAAGCCCTTGATTTAAATGTCAAAAAAATAATTCTTGGAATAGGTGGAAGTGCTACAAATGATGGGGGAGCAGGAATGCTTCAAGCACTTGGGTTTAAACTTTTGAACAAAAATGGTGAAAATATAAAGAATGGAGCAAAGGGCATAAATGAATTAAAATATATAGATATAAGTAATAAAGATAAAAGACTCGATGAAGTAGAATTTTTAATTGCTTGTGATGTTAATAATCCATTGTATGGCAAGAATGGTGCGGCATATGTTTATGGACCTCAAAAAGGTGCTGATAAAAAAATGGTTGAAGATATGGATGAAGCTTTAAAAAATTTTTCAAAAATCATAATTAATACATTTGATAAAGATGTTTCAAATATACCTGGAGCTGGTGCTGCAGGAGGATTAGGTGCAGGACTTTTGGCATTTTTAAATGCAAATTTAAAACCTGGATTTGAAATCATAAGTGAAGAAATTAAACTCGAAAAAATTTTTAAAGAAAATAAAATAGATTTACTGATAACAGGTGAAGGTGAAATGAATTATCAAAGTATAAATGGAAAATTACCAGTAGAGATTTCAAAACTCGCTAAAAAATATGGAGTAAAAACTGTTTCTGTTGTAGGCAATATGGGATATGAATTTGAAAAAGTTTATCAACATGGTGTCGATGCTGTATTCAGTATAACTTCTGGACCAATGAGTCTTTCAGAATCAATTGAGAATACAGGGTATTTAGTTGAAAAAGTGATCTCAAATATAATAAGGCTTTTATATTAATTATAGATTATCATAATTTAGAAATCTTTTTCATCTATTAGTCTATCGGTAATAGTTTTATCATTTCTATCAAAAAATTCTTTAATAAGATCAAATTTCATAGAATCCTTATGATTATTTAAAGGATCAAGGTCTATCAAATCTTTAATTTTTGTTAGTCTAAAAATTATTGTATTTCTGTGAAGGAGCATGTTTTCTGATGTTTTAGAAATATTTAAATTATTTTTTAAAAGTACATTCAAAGTTTCAAAAAGATCAGGATTTTTTAAGAAAAATTCTATTTCTTCATAAAAATATTCATATATGATTTCTGAATCAAAGTTTTTATAAAATATTTCTATCATATAATCTTTAGAGTAAATTATATTATGATTTATTTTTAAAGAAAAAAGGTATATAAGGTCTTTATAGGCATTTGAAATATCATGAATTTTTACAAACTTATGATATATATAACATTTAATTTTTATAGAATAATTTTTATATAAATTATCTTGAAGTGTATTTATTATGCTCAAAAAATCTTTCAAAAAAATATCATCGTTTTTCAAAAAAATAATCTTTGAATCAGAAATATCTGAAATAATTTCTTTTTTCATAATAAATTCCTTTTCTAATTCATTTATTATTATATCTACAACTCTTTTATTATTGTATAAAAAATTACCTTTATTCATTAATTCAAAGATACAGGGTAATTTTTTTTTATTCATATCATATCCAAGATTCTTTCCATAGTTTATTATATTTTTAACATTTTCTTTATTATTGTTGTTTAAAAGTTCATTTAAAAAATAGCTTTTATAGTTTTTCTCTTTAAAAATAGTCTCTTTTAATATTTCTTGTTCTAGCATTATTTCTAATAAGGCCTTAACAACTTTTCCAGCACCTTTTAAATTTTCTGGATTTCCAGTAATTCCTATAACTCCAGAAATCAATCCATCAAAATTAAATGGAATATTTATTCCATTTTCAGAACCCACATATTTATTTAAATCATTTTTGTAAACTATTATTTTTGAATTTGTTTTTAATGCATTATATGCTGCTTCATGAAAATTACCTATTCTTTCTTTATTGCCACTTGCTATTATATAGCCATTTTCATCCATTATATTCACATTGTAATTTAATTTTTTTATGATGTTTTCAACAATTCTTTGAAAAAAATTGTTATCTAATAACATAATCACACCTCTGTTTGTGTTATAATTAAGGTAAATATAACATAAATTTAAAAGTTTTTTTATAGGAGGAGTATATATGGTTAAGAAAAGTTTAGAAAATGAAAAGATTATTAAAGATATTCATGATTATTGGTTTAAAAAATATAATATAAAAAACTATGATCCTGAAAAAAATGAAACTGGTATATTTTTAAATAAAGACATAAAAGATGATACCATATTTTTGATATTTTTAAAGAATAAATCTTTCATACAATGTAATAGTAAGATTGCCGATATCATAAAAATAAAAATAAACATAGACGATGAAAATATAAGGTTTGAAAGATTAAAAGAAATCTTTAGAGATGCAGAAATAGATAATCATGATTATTATTTTTATAGTGATGGAGCTCACATTAAAGAAGTGAATGAAGATTTTGATTATAGACTCCTAACTAAAGAAGATTTAAATATTTTAAATGATATGAAAACATATTGTACAAAAGAAGAATTAGAGATGGGATTTGTTGAAATAGATCATGAAGGTATAATGGGTTGTTTTGATGGAGAGAAACTAGTATCTGCAGGAAGCTATATTTATTGGGGAGATAAAATAGGTGATATAGGTATATTAACTCATCCAGAATATAGAAAAAGAAAGATAGGAAGATCTGTTGTATCTAAGATGTGTGATTGGGGAATGATGAACAATAAAATACCTTTATACAGATGTAATGATTTAAACATACCTTCATGTAGACTTGCAAACTCTTTAAACCTTGTTAATTACATGCATTTATATGAAATAAATATTTAAATAATATACCATAAAAATAACTGCATGATATTTAAATTTTTTAGATATCATGCAGCTTTTAATGTGAATTATTATTGTATTAAAATTTTTTTTACTAAAGTTCCTTTTGTAGGTTGATTTATATCGAATACTTTTTTCTCACTCATATATAAACTTATTAATCCACCCATACAATTCAAATTCATCTTGGTTGGCAAATTATCCCTAAACTTTATTTTTCCAGCAACTCCATTTGCATCTATATCAAAGAGTTGATTGTTTTCAATTTCTACAGAGGTTTTAATACCATTTGAGTCTAAAGAGATTTTGTCTGAATTTAAAACATTATTTAAATAAAGGCCATTACCTTTAAAATTGTAAATTTTTGATCTTATATATGCATTAGAAATTAATCCATTTGAATTAATATTTATTATTTCTGAAAAAATATCCCCTTCTATTTTCAACTTATCCGCAGAAATTGATATTTCTTGCATTTTATTTTTAGAGCCCACATGAATTTTAACTTTATTATTATTATCTTCATCACTTTTAATATTTATTATCTCTTCATCTGCATTCAATTCAATAATAGATTTAGTATATATATTTTCAGAGTTTTTATCAAAAATTAAATGAATATTATTCCCAGAAATTTTTAAAATTTTTTGAACAGTTATTTCACAATAATTGATTTTTTCAAACATCAAAATCTCCCCCTTTAATAATATACATATACATAAATTATAACATTAGTAATAATTACTGATAAAACAAATGATATATTATTTAAATTCATAGATAATTTCCAAATTTAAAGAAAATAATCACAATTAAAATGAATTAAATAAAGAAATCTTTATATTTCTTTATTTTAAAAATAAAAAAAATAATGTATAATAAATATGAATTTCTTTGCCAACGATGGCAAAAAAGGGCAGAGATACAAAATTTATAAAAAAGTGATATAATTTAAATTGCCAACGATGGCAAAATAAAAAGGGGTGAGTTTTTTGAAAAAAACAGCTTTGGTATTTTTGGTATTGGGAATATTTTTATTCGCCTTTGCAGAAGATATAGTATTGAATTATTACTCACATGGCGTTGAAAATGGTACAAGATTAAAAATAATAGAAGAATTTGAAAAATTAAATCCAGGAATTAAGGTAAATCTTGTTGAATTACCTCAAGATACCAATAAAAAACTTCAAATGATTCAAACTGTTTTACAGGCAAAAGATAGTTCAATGGATGTTTTTGATGCCGATGTTACATGGCCTCCTATTTTTGCATCTGCAGGATGGGTTCTTCCAATCGAAGATCATTTCACAAAAGAAGAAATAGAAGATTATCTACCAGGACCAATAGATTCAGTGACATATAAAAAACATATGTGGGGTATTCCATATAGAACTGATGCTGGAATTTTATATTATAGAAAAGATTTACTTGAAAAATATAATAAACCAGTTCCAGAAACATGGCAAGATTTGATAGATACTTCAAAATATATAATGGAAAGAGAACCAGGAATGAGTGGACATGGTGGATCTTGGGCTCAATATGAAGGACTTACTTGTAATTTAATGGAAATTGTATGGAGTTTTGGAGGAAAAGTTTTTGATGAAGAAGGAAATGTAATCATAAACTCTGAAGAAACTTTAGAAGCTTTAAAAGTTATGAATGATATGGTAAATGAAAGTAAAATAATGCCAAATGGAATTTTGAACTTTTATTCAGGTGATGCAAGAGCTGTTTTCTTTTCAGGAAAGCAAGTTTTTTTAAGAGATTGGCCATCTGGATGGAGAAAATCTCAAGATCCTAAAAATTCACAAGTCGTTGGTAAAGTTGGAGTTGCAGCTCTACCTAAAGGAAATGAAGAAAATAGAAGCTATTCTACTCTTGGAGGATGGCAAGTTATGGTTTCAAAATACTCTAAAAACCCTGAAGAGGCTATAAAATTTGCTAAATTCAGAGCTGGAAAAACTGCACAAAAGATGGCTGCAATGGGATTATCTCATATACCAGCTATAAAATCTTTGTATGATGATGAAGAAATACTTGAAAATATGTCATTTATTAAAGAGATGTATCCAGCTTTTTATAGTGCATATCCAAGACCAAAGTCACCATATTATGCAGAGGTTTCAAATATAATTCAAGTTGAAACACAAAGAATGTTTGTTGGTAAAAAAACTCCAGAAAAAGCTTTAAAAGATATGGAATTCCAAATTAAAATGTTGCTTGGACAATTTTAATAAATGAGCCATCGGGGTTTCCCGATGGTTTTAATATAAGAGGTGAATGTTTTTATGAGATGGAAAAACCTTAATAAGAGAGAAAAAATGGGATATTTATTTTTACTTCCATCAGTTGTTTTGATGATAGCTTTTATAATATATCCTGTTATAAATACTGTATATTTATCTTTTTTTAATTATAGAGTTCAAACAATGTCAATGGGAAAAACTTTTGTGGGGGTTAAAAATTTTATAATGGCTTTTAAAGATCCAAATTTCTTGGGGTCTTTTAAATTTACCATTACTTTTACAGTAGTTGCTGTAACTCTTGAAACTTTAATAGGTATTTTATTTGCATTAATAATGAACAAAAAAATACCTGGTCAAGGAATTATAAGAACATCTGTATTAATTCCATGGGCAATTCCAACTATAGTATCGGCATTGATGTGGAAGTTTATGTATTCAGAACAATACGGAGTTATAAACTTTATATTTCAAAAACTTCATATAGTTCAAGGATCTATACCATGGCTTTCAGATGCAAGCCTTGCTGTTATTGCTACAATAATTGCGGATGTTTGGAAAACAACTCCTTATATGTCATTGTTGATATTGTCTGGACTTCAAACTATTCCTAAAAATTTATATGAAGCATCTTCAATAGATGGTGCAAATAAAAGACAACAATTTTTTAAAATTACATTACCACTTTTAAAACCAGTTCTTTCAGTTGCCATATTATTTAGAGTAATTGCAACTTTTAGAATTTATGATCTTGTTGCGGCTTTAACAAGTGGAGGACCAGCTAATTCTACTCAAAGTCTTTCTTTGTATACCATAAGAACATATTTCAATTTTGGAAATATAGGGTATGGTTCAGCATTAGCTACAATTACACTATTAATATCACTTTTAATAAGTCTTTTATTTCTAAATGCATTAAAAACAAAGATAGAGAAGGTGGCTTAGATGAAAAAAAATATAATTTTAAAATCCATACTATCTAAGATATTTTATATATTTTTCTTTGCATTTTTTGTAGGAACTATAGCATTTCCGTTTTTTTGGCAGTTTCTAAACTCATTTAAAACACAAAGAGATCTTTTTTCTGTTCCTTTAAATTTTTGGCCAACAGAATGGACTTTTCAAAATTATGTGGATGTTTTTTCAAGGCAACCATTTGGAAGATATATATTAAATAGTTTTATAATAGCTGGAATAAGTACTTTGTTTGCAATAATACTTGGAGCTTTGGCGAGTTATGCGGTTTCAAGAACAAAAATTAAATTCAAAAAATTGTATTTAATAATATTGTTAAGTATAACTCTTTTACCTCCAATAACAATAGTTAATCCAATATATATGATTATAAGTAAACTTGGTCTTTTAAATACTTATTGGGGATTAGCTCTTGTAAATACTATAATAACCCTTCCTACAGCGGTTTGGTTTTTATCGGGATTTTTTGAAACAATTCCTCATGAACTTGAAGAAAGTGCTATGATAGATGGAGCATCTGTTTTTCAAAGTTTTTATAAAATAGTTTTACCTCTTGTATCACCTGCAATATTTACCGTGAGCATTTTAGTTTTTATAGCTGCTTGGAATCAATATCTTTTTGCACAGATATTAAACCCATTAAAAGTAGCGAGAACTATAACTGTTGGTATAACACTTTATCAGACAGATTATACTATTCCGTGGGGAACCATATCAGCTGCTTCTATAGTTGTTACAGTACCTTTGATAATCCTTGTTTTAATTCTACAAAGGAAAATAATTTCGGGTCTTATGGATGGTGGAGTTAAAGGATGATAATAAAAGATTATACACCTGGCGGTTATAGAAGAAAAGAGTTAAAAGGATATTTTCAGTATTTGAGATATAATTATTCTGAAATTATGGTAGATAAATCTAAGGGAAATAATATAATAATAGATAAAGATCTACAAAAAATGTATGAATTAAAGATTATAAATAAAGATGAATTAAAAAAACATATGTTGTATATAGAAGAGTTTTTTGAAGATTTTGAAAGATTTGATGAATTATGTGATGAAGAAATTTATTATTCTTTTCATAAAATAAAACAAAAAAACTATACTAAAGATATGAATAATTATATAGAAAATAAAATAGAAAAAAATAAAAATTATATATATAAAAATTTAAAAAATATCGAAAATTTTGATGAACTAATAAGATTCTTAATATATTATGATATAAATCCAAAAAAAATAAATATAGATAAAAAATTTTATGATATAGAAAATTTAAAGAATAATTTAAAGAACACGAATATTATAAATATTTTTCCTGGTTCTTATATGCAAATTCCAATCATAGAAAAGATTTTAAAATTTTATTTAAGTGAAAAAGATATAAAAGTTTTTATAAAAGATCAAAGAGTTATATCAGAACCAATTTTAAGCGATTTAAAATATAAAAATTTTAAAATTATAAATTATAATTCGAGATGTGCAGGTATAAATTTAAAAGATGTTGAAAAAGAATTAGAATGTGGTTTAAATATTGTTTTGGATGAAATCCCAATGATAAATTTTAATGGGTATTTAAATTCAGAATATTATTTGCTTAGCAAAGTTAATACATTAAAGAGTCAAAGATATTGCGGTGTTTATAATGTTAATTCAAAATTTATAAAATCTATAATAAAAAAGGTAAAAAGAACTCAAAAAGCTGTATTTACTGGAGTAGAAAGATCTGAAAATACAATATGGCCATTTAATAAAGATGGGTACTTAAATCAATATTCACAAACATTTATACCATCAAATTATAAATATGAAAAAAATGATGAGAACGTTTTTATTAAAAGAGAAAAGTTTTTAAAAAATATGATAAACAATAATATAAAAGAAGATATAGTTTATATAGATTCATATTATTCATTGGATACTTATGAAAAAGAAAAATATATTCCACAAAAATCTTCAAATTCAGTTCTTGTGAGAGGATTCTATATAAAAAATACACAAAAATTTGATATACTCCCATATCTTGCACAAGATCATAAAAAGGATTTAATAGATATAAGAGAAATATGTAAAAGTATACATAAAAATAGCTTTTATATAAATTTTTTGTACTTTGCAACTCCTAAGATTATAAATCTTTATAATTCATTTAGAAGTGAAGAAGAAAAGATTAAAGACAGAGACTTTTTTATTGATTATTATTTTGATGGAATTAAAGAAACATTCCCCCTCTATAATAAAGGAGCAATTTTTTTTAAAAAAGATGGAACTATAGAGTTTGATAGAGTTAAAGCTGAAAATGGAACTATAAAATTAAATGATTATACCATTAATTTTGATGAAAATAATATAAATAATCCAAATCAAAGTATAAATATAATAACTCCAAATAGTGACTATGATGATTTTGAAGATTTTAGAAAATATAAAAAATACGTTGGTGGCGATAGATATAATATAATAATAGTAAATAATAAAATTATAAATATAAAATTTTCAGGAGTAGTTCAACCATCGTTGGGAATTGTAATATCATTAGACAAAAATGAATTTAAAAAAGTTTCTAAAGTATTAAACTTAAAAAAATGTGGGAATAAATATCTTTATGATCAAAAAATAAATATAGAAATTATAATAAATA
>NZ_JASUSU010000015.1:0-60063 GCF_030445905.1 Oceanotoga sp.
TTTATTCCTTTTTTTACTTGTTTTTATTTTTGTTGCTTTTCATTTACTTGTTTTTTATTTCATATCCCTTTTTTATTGCTCTATTTTTCAAGTCACTATGTTTGAAACAATAATCTTTTTATTTAAAGTTTCACATATCATATATATCTTACAATATAATTATAACATTTCTTGGTATAAAATATAAAAAAATTATATAACAGGAATTTGAACATGTCATATAGAAAAATTAATCGTATAAATTAAAAAAAATAAAAATTCAGACGATTAAATAATAGAAAAAAAATAAAAATTTGGAGGGGTAAAAATGAAAAAAATAAAAATCTTGATAGCTATATTAATATCATTAACCTTTATTTTAACTGCCTGTACGAATGGTGTTGGAAAGGAGAGCCTTTTTTTAACATTATCTATAAAACAACCCGATGCAACTAAATCTTTACAAACCAATCAAGAGTTAGAGTTTATACTTTCATTGAACCTTCCTCTTGCCAACAATGAATTGAGTAGTTTTAGTTTAGAAGTTGAAAAAGATAAAATTAAGGATATTATTACCCCAGACTCAACAGATGGTAAATTCGAAGTATTGAATAACAAATCTGTTAGTATAAAATATACTCCAATCGAGAATGGAAAGTATTATTTTGTTGGAAAGTATAGACTTGCAAATTCAGAAGAGATTATTTCAAAAGAAATAATAAAAGATATAGGGGCTTCCGATAATAACTACATAAAAGATATAAGGGTTTTAAATGGAACAGAAAAAAATATAGAAAATCTAGAGGGTAAAACATATGTTATAAAAAAGAGTCAAAAAAACTCTGCTTCTATAAAACTTGATATAGAGTTGAATGATCTCGGAAATCCTTCTTTAATAATATTTGATGAGGATGGAACTGAAGTAAAAAAAATAACTGATAAAGAAGATTTGTTTAATGCATTTCCAATTTCTGGTAAAGAAGATGATTTAAAAAAATTTATATTTGTACTTTATGATCCCAATAATCCAAATACAAACTTTGAAAATGAAAATTTAAAAAAAATGTTTTTGAATTTGATAGTGTCTGATGATAATTATAATCCAGAGATAACTTATATGGAAAATACAGGTTCTCTTGAAATTGTTTCTGGAAATGATATTAAAGTTGAAACTATTGCAGATACTTATAATTTAAACTTTAAAGTTAAAGATCTGAAAGACTTTGGAAATACTGGTGTTTATAAGATAAAAGCATCTATTGTTACAGATGCGAGTACAGAACAGATATTAGTTGATAAAGTATTTAACTATGGTGAACGTTATGAGGATACCATAAGTTTAAACCTGGATACAAATATTTCTGATCAAAATATAAAAATAATAGCTGAAGATTTCATAGGAAATACTACAATAGAAAATTATAAGATCAAAATAAGTAAAACCTCATATGAAGTGAAATTACAGCCTAAATATCTTGATGGAAGAGCTTTAGAAGTTCAATCTAATAGATATGTATATGAGGATGATGAATCCAATAATAAATTTATAAATCTCATAGCTGAGATGAGAACTAATAAAAATATTGAACAAGATTATACATACTCTTTTGAAATATTTGATGGAGTGGATGATAAATCTTTGATGAAAGAAGACTTATTATATCAAAATAGATACACTTTTCCAGCTGTTTCCTTGAAGGAAGGAGAAAATGTATTCAATTTAAAAGCAGAAATAAAAGATTCAGAAAATATTGTAAAAGCTACAGATAATGATACGATAAGGGTTTATCTTGAAGATAAAACACCTCCAAAGATAAAAAATGCAATAATAACTTTGAACAGTTCTGGAAAAAATTTTGAAATCAATCCACCTAATAGGGGAAATGTGGAATATGAGGCCAATACATCATGGAATTTTGATATAAATATAGAGGATACTTCTGAAATAATTTTAAATACAGATACAATTTTGGGTGAAATACTTTATGAAGGGCAAAGTGTTGTTAATGATCCTACTTTTAATTATGTTTTGAGTGAAAATACACTTAGAATATCTGCACCATCTGGATTTAATGATACCTTGAAAAAAGGTAGATATATAATAAAGATTTATAGAGATTCTTTTGGTGGAAATATTCAGATACAAGATGAAAATGGAAATTATTTAAAAGAAGGACAAGATTATATAATAGAATTTGAGGTGAGATGAGATGAAAAAAACTCTTCTATTCACCATACTTTTGTTGCTATTGATGAGTTTGAGCAGTTGTATGTTTCTCGAAGATAATATTAATCCTAAGTTCAACGAGGCACCAACTATAGAAGGTGAAAATAAGGGAATATATTCAAAGAAACTTGGTGACACCATAACTATAAATATAGATGTCGAAGATAATCAAGGAATTCAGGAGATATCTGTTTATAAAAGTGGTGATACTGTTCCTTTCACGAAATTAGTAGAAAAATCAAATAATAAAAAAATAAATGATCTATATTCCATAAATCTACCGCCATCTAAGGGCTTTTATAGTTTGAATATAAAAGTTATAGATACAAATGGAAATGCAGTGACAGCTCCAGTTAAAAGTGGAAAAGATATAGCAAAATTTATGACTGAGGATGATATAAGACCAACTCTTGAAGATTTTGAAGAAAATGTAGAACTGGGAGAAGATTTTTCTTTTAAATTTCAAGAGATAGGTGAAGGAATAGAGAGTATTAAAATATCGATAAACGGTGAATTACAAGAAGGAAATTATGTTATAGAATCTAAAAATTATTGGCAAGAAACTGGAACTTATTATATAAAGAATAAGTTTACTCCTGGAACATATGAATTTGTAATAAAAGTTAAAGATAAATTTGATAATGAAATATCTAAAGAAGATTTGAAAAAAAATATTACTGTTGAACAAAGAGGTGAAGGGTTAGATGATTTACATCTGAACTTATACTATCCAAATAATATAGTTCCAAATATTCCGTACACAATAACTATAGATGCATCCAGCAATAATTATATAGAAGATGTGCTTTTTGATGGCATATCTAAGTACGACAATCCAAAAAAAACAAAAGAGTTTAAGGATAATGTATACAGAAACGGAGTAGATAGAACATCTGGAATTATAGAGCATGAAATAAAATTAATTGGATATTCGAGTGAAAAAACTGAAAAGATAAAAATAAATATAAAACAGGATGAAAATCCTGATTTTGAATATTTTGATATATATAAAATAAATGGAGAACAATTGATACCCATTGAACAAGCGGATATATATCCAAATGATCAGGTGATGGTTAAGTTTAAAGTAGTCGATGATATAGCGCTTGATAAAGTTGTTTTGAATTATGGAAGAGATGGGATTAAATCTTTTAATAATTTTAAAAATTATAAAGATTCCAATGAATATAATGAATACTATGAAGGCGAAGAAATAATAACTGTTGATTCTAATAATTTTAATATATCTTTATATGTTAAAGATAAAAAAGGTAATTATATAGATTATAAATCAAATTCTTTATTAAAAAAGACTATAATGCTTAAAGATACGAGTACACCTGTCATAAGCTCTATTTCTTTAATACATAATAATAGGGAGATAAACGGTGTAAAAACTTTTAAAGTTGTTCAAAATGCTGATATATTTTTTAATATCAAGATAGAAAGAAAACAAACAAAAATAAAAAATGTTGAAATAAGAGTAAATGGAAAAACATTGGCTGCAAAATCGAGTGCAAATCCTTTTATTTTTAAGACTGATACAGGGTATCCTATACCTTCTTATGATATGTCGAATAATAGAATTAATTTTGATATTTTTGTTGAAGATGAAGAAGGAAATACAGAGCTTAAAACAGGATATGAAATAATAATATTTGAAAATGAAAGTGATATATATATACCTAATATAAAGACAAATATAATAGATAAAATAATAATACCTGAGAATATACCTGAATTTACGGGAGTTTTTTCTGATGAAGGATTGTTGAAATTAATTTCGATACAGATCTTTAAACTTAGTGAGGGAACTATACAAGAAATAAAGAATGAGGATGGAACTTTAGATAGTTCAACATTTGTTCAAAGTGGTTCAAATGATTCTCCGCTCAATTTAAAGAATGCAACTCTATCATTATTGAATTGGACTCCAAAAGAAGATGGGTATTATAGAATAAGATTCAAAGCCATAAATACATTAAACTATTCCAATACCCTTGATATAGATGTTGAAGTTAGAAATATATCTATAAAATTAATTCAACCACCTAATGAAAATACTTATTTTTATGGTGGTGAGATATCTATGGAAATAAGTACATTATCAGATTCTGAAAATAATTTAAAAATTTATTATGATTCTAATAATGATGGAACTTATTCTGTTGATGAAAAAACATTTGAAAAATCTTATGCCAAAGAAAATATAAGTCCAGATGGAATAATAAAGGATAGTATTAAAATAAATAATTATGATATATTTCCCAATATCGGAAGATATAAAATTGAAGTTCAAAGAGAATTTAATGGAAAGATTACAAATGATTATATACTTTTCCAACTCGAAGATGGTAATAAGTTTGAAATTTATTCTGAAAAAGGTTTAATAATAATGAGCGATACATCTATAAATGAACTTGTGGATAATGGCTTTTATTCTGATAGATATTATATACCTGTGAAAACAGAAGAAGGAAAAAATATATCAGATTTAAATTTACAGTTGAAACTTCTGAATTATAGTGATATAAATAATGCGAAAATAAGAATAAATAATTCTAAAGATTATGAATTGGATTTAATATCCCAAGAAATAGATGATAAATCTAAGAAAAGATTGTATACTTTCAAAACAAAGATATTGGCAGAAGATGTAAATTTAAAAGGTAATACTATATCTGTATATATAAATGATGAATCAACTCCTTCAGATATGATAGATATAAACCTATTTACAATAGGGTTAAATAATCCAGATATAAATTATTTCAAATTAAATATAGAAAATTCGAATAATAATCAAAGTTATTCTTTGGACAAAGATAATTATGAATCTTCGGATCCAAATATAGAAATTATAAAAGATGAAGATTATAGCTTTAGTTTTTCTCAGGGAAGTTTCTTAGATCCTTTGGGAGTTTCTGAGATTGAAATGTATATCATAAATACATTGAATGGAAGTACCGAAACTATATTTAAAAGAGCATTTGATCAAGTAAGTGTTGATAATTGGGGATATAATTTCAATTATAATTTTATGAATAATCAGGGGAATTATAAATTAGTTATAGAACTAAGAAATTCTAGCTATAAATACTTAGAAAATAATAATTTTCCGGATTATATGATGGGTTTAAAAGAATATACTTCAAAGAAGATAGTTAAAGATATAAGAATATTGGAAGTTCTTGATATACTTGGTAGTATAGTTTTTAATCAAGAAGATATAAACAATAAAGGCTATGGGGTTATAAGCTCTAAATTCCCTACTTTGAATATGATAATTCAAAATGTTGATTCTTTGAATAAATCTAAAGATAGTTTCAATGCTTATATAACTCAGAATGGTATTGATAATAAATTAAGTATCACAGAAGTTAATTTTGCACAAAAAAATGAAATAAATAGAAACTTCTATTTGAATGTTGAAATGCCAGATTCTGTATACGATGGTGAAGCCAAACTTTCCATAGAATTCGAAAATGTTCAAGGGAAAGATTTTAAAGCTGAGACACAGATAATAATAGATAGAGAATCAAGCTATGCTTTACCTGAATTAGAATATGATACAGATAAAAATGAAATATACTTAGAGATAATTGAAAAATTTAAATATGATATAGAAAATATATACTTTGAAATTAGAGGAAAAGGTATAGTACAGAGTAATATACTTCAAAAAGAAAATATAAAATATTTTTATTCTTTAAATGATTTTTATCCGGGAATATACGAGATTAGACCCGTTATAGTAGATAAAAATAACAATATTTTCATAAGAAATAATTTTAAACAAATAGAGATTAGAGGTAATATGACAGTAATAAATAATATGAATAATTATGGTTTATATAGAGGAATTATGGCTTTAAATGATGGAGATACTTTCAAATTCTATAATTCAAACTCTTTTAAAAGTGTTTTAATCGAAATCGATGATCAAGAGATAACTCTTCCAGCAACATCGAATAAAGAATATGCATATGATATATTTTCTAAAACAAATCCAGATGAAATCAACTCATCCTTTATAAGTATTTCTACTACAAATGGATTGGATGAAAGGGATATAATCAATTTGGATCTTTTTAAGTATGATAGTACAAAAGAAGCGGATATAGATTCATACAATGAATTACAAATTTATTCGAATAAAAATACTGGCTTAAATCCTTTAAATATTAAATTGAAAAAAGATATAAAAGTGAGAGCAATTTCTATAGAGGATGATGGTAGTTTATTTGAAAATCTTTCGGATCATATATTTATGAGTAAAACAAGTTTTGATAATGAATTTAGATTAAACTTACCTGATTTGAGAAAGGATATATCAGAAGATAAAAATATAAATATAACTTTATATGATATCTCTGGAAGAACTAAAGAAATTACAAAAGCGATAAAAATAGATACTAAAAAACCAGAAATCAATAATGTGAATATAATCAATGCCACTCTAAAAGATGGAGTTTATGAGATATCTAAATCAGATATAAGTTCTTTAAAAATTGAGTACAGTGTTTTTGATGATAATATTAGTGGTGGTAAGGTTAGCATAATAGTTAATGATAAGATAATTGATGTTGATGTTTCAAGTACTGAATATGATTTCAGAGATTTTGATTTTATGCCAAAAAATGAATATGAAATATATGTTTATGCAGAAGATTCTGTTAAAAACTTTGTTATGAGTGAAAAAAAGACTTTAAAAATAATAGATTAGGAGGTGCTGTATGAAAAATAGATTATACTTTATTATTATGCTTTTAATTTCTATGTTTTTGTTGACGAGTTGTATGATGTTTCAAGATAATCAGCCTCCTGAATTCTATGAAAAACCATCTATTGAAAGATTTCAAAGTTCTAAAGGGGTTATAACAAAACTTTATAAGGCTAATGATGAAATAATAATCAATTTTAAGGTTAGAGATAATCAAGCTATAAATTATGTCCAAGTTTTTAAAAGTACAGATTTGACTAAACCTATAAGAACTTTGGTCAACAATTATGGGAGAAATGATTATAAAGCTGAAGGTATAAGATTGAATTTACCTTATGATGATAGTTCATACAGAATTTTTATAGTTGTGGCAGATACATCTGGAAATAAAACAAGTCAAATATTAGAGGGCATAAGTTTTAATGTATCTGATGATCAGAAACCAAAAATGATTTCAGATAAAGAAAAAAGTAAAAGTGATTTATACCAAAAAATAAATGATGAAAATCTTTATAAAATGAAATTTTATTTTGAAGAAGTTGGAAGTGGAATTAAAAATTTTATAATCAATGGTTTTACGATAAATTCTAAATATGATAAAGATCCGAATATTGTTTTAACTAGCAAAAATGGATATTATGTTGTAGAAGAAGATGATGGAATAACTCAAAGAGGGTATTTGGTATTTTTTGATAATTTGATTGTTGGAGATAATGATTTTAAAGTTTCGGTTTCAGATAATGTAAATAATAAATCTGAAAATAATCCATATTCAATAAAAATTGAATCACCAAATCCTGAATCTGAAATAACTCTAGATCTTGATTATAAAAGGTATTATGTGATAGATGATATAACTGGTAAAACTGATAATATAATATTAGGTATTAAAGCTGAAGATGAAATTTCACTTATAGAAAAAATCGAAATATTTATAAATGTAGATAAAATAAAAAAAATAGAAAAAAAAATAAAACTTCAAAGACCTTTAGAAAAATATTCTTATGAATTTAAAGAGATAGGACAAAAATCTTCTGAACAGACTATAAATGTAAGGGTTGTTGCTTATAATACAGTTGGAAATAAAATTGAAAAAAATATAGAAATAAAAGTTGGAAAGAAAAAAGATCCTGTTTTGAGTTTAACACCTAAAAGTATATATAAAAATGGAATTGAAGAAGAATGGAATAAATATACTGTAAATGACAATATATTTATAGAAGATGGAGATAAAGTATTATTTGATGTTTCAGCAGAGTCCTTTTTAGGTGCTGAAATAAAGAGCTTGGAATTATTTGCAAGAAAAGATTTCATAAATACAACTCTTTTTAAAAAAGAATTTTTGAGAACAGAAGAAATAGTGTCTTATAAGGAAATTGTAGAAACAGAATTTTTAGAAAAAGGAGTTTATGAAATATATTTGAAGGTTGAAACATTTGAAGATGGAATAAATAATACAGTTAAATTAAAACAAAATATAGTGTACAGTGATGAACTATACACAGCTTCAAATTTGAAATTAAATGTAAACTTTTTTTATAATTCTAAAGAAATTTCTCAAGATATATATTATAAAACAGTTTCAGCAAAAAAAACATTTAAAATATCTAAAAATACTAATTTAAGTGTTATTTCTGAAATTAATTCTAAATTTCAAAATATTCAGAATGTAACATATATAATAAATGGACAGGATTTTGAAGCTGATAGATATGATGCAAAGAAAAATATTTGGCAAACTAAAGAAAGATATAAGGCTTTAAATATAGGTGAGTACGAATTAAAAATTAAAATTACAGATACTTTTGATAAGGCCTATATATTGGAAGATATTTATTATATAAAAGTTGTTGAAACTGTTGAAGAAGCTTATGGATCAAGATTGAAATTATTTCCAGATAATTATGAACCTGGAATAGGAGATCCTATAAATATAAATTATGAAATAGATGACGATTTTGGTATAGATACTTTTAAAGTTGAGGTATTTGAAAGAATCACCCCTGATAGTTCTAAGTCTATAAGTAGTAATCCTTTTATAGATAAAAAACTTGATGAAAGCAAATTAGAAAAAAATAGTAAAGAGTGGATATCTTATAGAACTACTGATTATGTTTTTAAATTAAGTACTATTAATATACTTGGTATAAAAACAGAACTTGAAGCTGATAAGGTTTCTATAAAGAATTTACATCTTGAAGTTATTGAACCATCTATAGAAAATATAACTGTTAGAAGATCTCAAGACTTTATAAATTTTAAGGTTGATACTTCTGGTGGTGCGAGTTTAACTGTTTTTGCAAAAAAAATTAAAGATGGTTCTCAAGAACTCAAATTGAGAGATGAATTGAGAGAAAACAAAGATAATACATTTACAAGATATGAATTTCCTATATTTTTGAATGCAATAACAGAAGATAAAAAATTGATATTTGATGAGCCTGGAGATTATGAAATAATCTTTAGAAGTAAGTATGGTGATTATGATAAACAAGTTAAAAAAATTTTAACTATAAGAGATGATAGTGAAATCATATTTGAAAAACCATCATTAAAGGTCATTACTGATATAGCGACTCCAAGTGAATTAAAGTTTGAGACTTTTTTCAGAGAAGGTTATAGGGAAGATAAAGAATATGAAAATACAGAATATTTTATCCCTATAAATTATGATATATCCAATAAAACAAATATAGATATTAGTTTTAATCTAATAGACTATAATAAACCTGAAAAGGTTGATGTATATATAAATGATAAAATTGTTTCAGAAATAATAAATCCAGAAGATATAAATCCTTCAACAGAATATGAAGGTAAAAATGTTTTTTCATATAAGTCTAATATATCAAAAGAAGATTTTAATATAGGAACAAATAATGTAAAAATATATGTGAAGAAACCTATATATGATGAATCGAAAAATATATATGAATTTAATTTAAATACTCTTGATTTTAAGAAACCAGAATTAAATGATTATGAATTTGAAATATCTAATATAAGAATAAAAAAAGATGAAGTATCTCAAAAATATTTTACAATAGGTAATCATGATTTGAACTTCATAAATATAGATATGCAGGATAATCATTATATAGGAGGATTTGATATAGAACTCTATCAAAGAAACTCTGAGAATTCATATACTTTTAAAAAATCACTGTATAATGGAATGAAAGAAACTATAGAGAATAAATCTATAATAAATACTGAAAATATTAGATCTGTTTTTGGAAGTACTGGTTTAAATATATCTAATTTTGACTTTAAAGAAGGTATAGGACATTATAAACTCGATATAATATCTTATGATAAATCTTATATTTTAGGACTTAAAGCAAAGACTAATTCAATAGTTAGAGATTTTATAAACTTTTATAATAAAACAGAAGATCCTATATATATTTATTTAACTGAAAATGCCAAAGCTAAAAGATTGAGTATAAATAATGACACAAATATTATAAATGATAATGAATTTAAAGCTTCGCTCGAAATAGAGATGTCTGAAGGTTTGGATGTAACAAATATTATAAATAAAGATTCTATACAATTAAAACTTGAAGGTCCAAAAATAATACAACCAAGTATAGTTGTTGATTATTATGGAAATAATAAATACATAATAATAGCAAAAATAAATGATTCTATAATAGATGGGAATTATACAGCAAGACTTAATTTTAAAACTAAATACAGTGATAAATTAGAAGAAATTTCTCAGAAAATACTCATAGATGCAGATGGAACTAGAACTATTGGTAAGATTGAGAGAGTTTTTAAAAATGGTTATGGAAGAGCTTCATTTGATGTAAATATAAACACAAATAATTCTGAAAATCTTATTTGGGATGTTGATGATTATTATTTTGAGTATAATTTAAAGGGTTCATCTGATAAAAAGAAAGAAAGTGGATTTTTAATTCCATATGAGAATAAAGCTTCATTGGATTTAGATTATTTGAAAGATGGAGAGTATGAAATTAAATACTATTTGAAAGATAAAGCTGAAAATTTGATTCAAAGCCAGATTACTTCATTTATAATAGAAAAGAATTTGCCAGTATTAGAAGATTTAATAATAGATGAAAATGATAGAAATAGAAATGTGTTGGCTTATAACGATCTTAGCGATGATTTTAGTAATTCCATATTATCTATTTATGATGATAATAAGCTTTATAAAACAGTATTTTATTTATTAAATGAGAGTTATGTTTTTACAGATAGTAAAAAGTATCATAGTTTTAATTTAGGAAATATTTTATTAGAACTTAATGATACTACGAGTTATTCAGATGGAGATAAAGTTACTTTAAAAATAGATTCTACAGATATGAATTCTAATTTTATTTTAAAAGAAGTTGATATTTATAAAGATAATACTGCTCCAAATAATATATCTAAAAAGAATATTCCAGATATCATAACTAATACTGATAAAATAGTAGATTTATTCGTTGAAGATAATGTTGCCACTGAAAAAGTAGAAATAACCTTTATAGATAAAGAATTAAAAGAAAAGTATAAGGGATTTATGGAAAAACTTTCGAATGATTTTTCTATTCAAGATTGGACTTATACTTTGCCAGATCTTGGTATAGTAGAAGGAGAGTACACTTTGAAAGTAAAGGCAACGGATTTAGCCGGAAATATATCTCAATTAACTCTGCCCGATAAAGTCAAGATAGATAATAAAAAGCCAGTAGTTAAATTTGAAATAAAAGATTTGAACCCTATAGACAATAATAGATATTATCTTAATGATTCTACTAAAAAGATATTGAGTTGGGAAGTAGAGGATTTTACAATTGATGCAAATCAAGGAACTGTAGAGATTGGTTTTAATACTTCCAAAAAGAGTGTAGTTGGAGATGAAAAGAATATAGCTTTAAAATCATTAGATGATATAGGAATTAGTTCTGATGGTGTATATGATATATATTTGAAAGCAGTTGATGAAGCTGATTTACAGATTATAACTGGATCATATACAATAGTTTTAGATACTAATCCACCAATAATAAACTCCGTGATTTCTGATTCTACGCCATTGATTGAAAATAAAGAAGTAGCCCTTGGAGAAGATATAGTTGAAGTTAATGTTAATTTTTCGGAGAATAATTATAGTAGTGTTTTAATTACTTATAATGGAATTCAGAAGATTGGTACTGTTGATTATAATGAAACAGCTGGGACTGGAAATATCAGTATAAAAAATTTGGACCTTTTAAGTACATCAAAAGATTTAGTGATTAAGATAAAAGATAAATCAGGAAATGAAATCACAAAAACATATAAAATAAAGAAATAAAAAGATAAAAAATACTCGGTTTCTATATAATTTAGAAACCGAGTATTTTAAATTATAAAATTATTATTTTTTAATTCAATTCTTCTAATTTATTTTCAACTATTTCTTTTGTATCTCTTGCAATCATCAATTCTTCATTTGTAGGAACTACCACTACAGTTACTTTAGAATCTGGAGTAGAGATTATTTTTTCTTCTCCTTTGAAATCATTTATATTTTTATCTATTTTTACACCTAGATATCCAAGATATTGTTCACAAATTTCTTCTCTTAATATAGGAGAGTTCTCTCCAACTCCAGCTGTGAATACAAGAACATCAACACCATTCATCGCTGCAGCATATCCACCTATATATTTTGCTATACTATATTCATATATATCAAAAGCAAGTCTTGAAACTTTTTCACCTTCGATGGCATTGTCTTCTATATCCCTCATATCAGAAGAAAATCCTTTTGTAACTCCATACATACCTGATTTTTTATTTAGAATATTTATAACTTCTTTAGCTGTGATTCCTTCTTCTTGAGCTATAAAACCAACTATTGCTGGATCTATATCTCCAGATCTTGTTCCCATTACTAATCCTGCAAGAGGCGTAAAACCCATAGATGTATCTATTGATTTTCCTTCCTTTACTGCTGCAACAGATGCACCATTACCAATATGTGCAGTGATTATTTTTAAATCTTCTATATTTTTTCCAAGTATATCTGCAACTCTTTTTGATACATATCTATGAGAAGTTCCGTGAAAGCCGTATCTTCTAACTTTATATTTTTCATAGTATTCATATGGAAGTCCATATAGATATGATTTTTCTGGCATTGTTTGATGGAATGAAGTATCAAATACTGCAACTTGAGGTGCTTCTGGTAATAATTCCATAGCAGCCTTTATTCCCATAGCATTTGCTGGATTGTGCAAAGGTGCTAAGAAAGAAAGCATTTCTATATCAGATAATTTGTTTTTATCAATTCTTACAGATGTCTTGAATCTTTCGCCGCCATGCACTATTCTATGTCCACAAGCATCTATTTCATTTAGTGAATTAAGAACACCTTTATCTTTTGAAACTAAAATATCTAAAACCAATTTTAGTCCAATTTCATGATCTTTTATTTCTTTTTCAATAACATGTTTTTCTCCATTAACTTTATGAACTATTCTTGAACCATCTATTCCTATTCTTTCTACAAGTCCTTTAGCGAGTACGGATTCATCTTCCATATTTAATAATTGATATTTTATAGAAGAACTTCCAGAGTTAATAACAAGTACTTTCATCATCCAACCTCCTGTTTTCATTGTTTAATTGTTTTGTATATCTATTTTATTCTATATTATAATATCATATTGTGAGATATTTTTTCAATACAAAAATATGAAAGAAATGTGTCAAAAAAACAAAAAGGTTGCTTTATGATTATCATAAGCAACCTTTTTATATCTTTGTTTTATATAAGTTCTTTATAAAGAGGGTGTTTTTGGCATAATGATTTAACTTTTGAAGTAACTTCTTCAATTATAGAATCATCTATAGTTCCTTCTTCATCTTTTATATTTTTTGCAACTTTTGATATTAATTCTGCAATTATTATCATATCTTCTTCTTTCATACCCCTTGTAGTTAAAGCGGGTGTTCCAATTCTGATTCCGCTTGTGACAAAAGGTGATCTCTTTTCTTTTGGAACTGTATTTTTATTTACAGTTATGTGACATTTGCCTAGAGCTTCTTCAAGAGCTTTTCCTGTTATATTTATATTGTTTAAATCTATTAGTAATAGGTGTGAGTCTGTTCCTCCTGATACTATATCTAAACCTTGTTTTTGTAATTCTTCACCAAGTTTTTTAGCATTTTTTACTACTTGTTTTTGATAATCCTTAAAAGATTCACTCAATGCTTCTTTAAAAGCAACAGCTTTTGATGCTATGACATGTTCAAGAGGTCCGCCTTGTATTCCTGGGAATATGGATTTATTAACAGCTTTATATATATCAGAATCATTTGTTAATATAATTCCACCTCTTGGACCTCTCAAAGTTTTATGTGTTGTTGAAGTAACTACATGTGCATATTCAAGAGGATTTGGGTATATTTTAGCTGCAACAAGTCCGGCAAAATGAGCCATGTCTACCATCAAATAAGCATTTATTTCATCTGCTATTTCTCTGAATTTTTTAAAGTCTATTATTCTTGCATAAGCACTTCCGCCTGCAACTATTAATTTAGGTTTATGTTCAAGAGCAATTTTTCTGACATTATCATAATCTATTATTCCAGTTTCTTCATTTACTCCATATGAAACGACATTATAAAGTTTACCAGAGAAATTAACAGGAGAACCATGAGTTAAATGACCACCATGACTCAAAGCCATTCCCATTATAGTATCTCCAGGTTTTAATAATGCGAAGTATACTCCCATATTGGCTTGTGATCCAGAATGAGGTTGTACATTTGCGTATTTTGCATTGAATAACTCTTTTAATCTATTTCTTGCTATTGTTTCTATTTCATCAACAAATTCACAACCACCATAATATCTTTTTTTTGGATAGCCTTCTGCATATTTGTTGGTTAAGATACTTCCCATTGCTTCCATAACTGGTACTGAAGCAAAATTTTCAGAGGCTATAAGTTCTAATCCAAATTCTTGTCTTTTTAATTCTTTCATCATTATTTCATGAATATCGATATCAGAATTTTTTAGGTTTTCCCACATTCTCTTCCACCCCTTTATTATGATTTCTATTCTATTATAAACTATTTTATAAAAAAATGAAATCCATGATATAATATAATTATGAAATCTATTTCATGAAATTTTTTTCATATCGCCTATAATTCACTCTAATTCAAATTATTTGACTATATATAACTTATATGGGTTTTGTTTAAAAATGTTAAATTGAATATAATTGAAAGTGAAAATGGGATATAAAAAAATACAAGGGGGTAGTTTATATGAATTTTGAAAGTAAACTTTCTGAGGTTTCAAAAAGAATTAAGTCAAGTATTATAAGAGAATTATTAAAAGTAGCAAATAATCCAGGTATGATTTCTTTTGGTGGTGGAGTACCAGATCCTGATACTTTTCCAAGAAATAAACTTGCAGAAATATCTAAAGAAATTCTTGAAAATGAACATCGCTTTGTTTTACAGTATGGTACAACAGAAGGAGATGTAGAATTAAAAAAAGGATATATAAATTTATTGAAAAAATATGATGGTATTGACTGGGTTAAAGATGAAAATATGGTTATAACTGTTGGTTCTCAACAAGCACTTTATTTAGTAGGAATGACATTGCTCGATAAAAATTCTTATTGTGGAGTTAGTAGACCAATATATCTTGGTGCTGCAAGTGCATTTTCTCAAAGGGCTCCTAAATTTATAAATATACCATTGACTAAAGATGGTTTGGATTTGGAGTATTTAGAGAGAGAACTTGAAAAACTTTATGAAATTGGTGAAATAGATAAATTTAAATTTGTGTATGCAATATCAAATTTCCACAATCCTGGTGGAGTTACAATGAATCTTGAAAAGAGAAAAAAATTAGTTGAGTTAGCAGAAAAATATGATTTTCTAATAGTTGAAGATGATCCTTATGGAGCCTTGAGATTTGAAGGGAATAAAGTTCCAAGTATATATTCTCTTGCACCTAATAGAACTATATTGTTGAATACTTTTTCGAAAGTTTTAGCTCCTGGATTGAGACTTGGTGTCATCATAGGAGATGAATTCTTAATAAGAAAGATTACCATGACTAAACAGGCCGCAGATTTGTGTTCTCCTTCATTGACTCAAAGACTTGCTGCAAGATACATTCAAAGATATGATTTATACGATGAAATAGCTCCTACAATTAAGTTATATGGAGAGAAAAAAGATACTATGATGAAAGCTATAGAAGAAAATCTTGGAGATATAAAAGATATAGATTGGACAAGACCTGAAGGTGGACTTTTTACTTGGATAACTTTACCAAAAGGAATAGATACAATGGAAATGTTTGAGATGGCTAAAATGGAAAAAGTGTTGTATATTCCTGGAGAAGCATTTTATGTTGATGAACCTGATAGAAATACTATGAGAATATCTTTCTGTTTACCATCACATGAAGAAATACATGAGGGTATGAGAAGACTTAGAAGAGTAATAGATAAATATGCAAAAGAAAAAGGTATTGAGATATAAATAGGAGGGGAGTAATGTATAAAATACTTACGATAAATCCTGGATCAACATCTACTAAAGTAGCTGTTTTTGAAGATGAGAAGATGATATCTTCTGAAACTATAGAACATAAAAGTTCTGAACTAAAGAAACATGAAAATATAATGGATCAAATTGGTTTTAGAAAAGAAGCGATTCTAAAATTTTTGGATAAAAATGGACTTAAAATCAATGATATTCATTCAGTAGCTGCAAGAGGGGGGATTCTCCCCCCATTAAAGAGTGGAACTTATTTAGTAAATGAAGATATGGTTCATTATTTAAAATTTGAAACTAAGACAGAACATGCTTCAAATCTTGCGGCAGTTATAGGATATGAATTATCTGATAATAAAATACCTGTTTATGTAACAGATCCCGTGTCTGTAGATGAATTTTGTGAAGAAGCACGTGTTTCTGGAATTAAAGAACTTAAAAGAAAAAGTTTATTACATGCTTTGAATATGAAGATAGTTGCAAGAAAAGCTTCTGAAGAAATAGGAAAAGAATATAATTCTTGTAATTTTGTAATAGCACATCTCGGTGGTGGAATTTCAGTTGGAGCTCAAAAAGAAGGAAAAATGATAGATGTAAATAATGCAAATGATGAAGGTCCTTTTAGTCCTGAAAGAGCTGGAGAATTGCCGATGGGAGATTTGTTGAAAATAATATTCTCTGATTTATACAATCATAAAGAGTTAAAAAAGAGACTCATCGGTCATGGTGGATTGGTAGGATATCTTGGTACTAATGATTTAAGAGAAGCTTTTAAAATGGCCCAAAAAGATGAAAAAGCTGAACTTGTAATAGAAGCCATGGCATATCAAATTGCGAAAGAAATAGGTGCAATGACTGTTGTTTTAAATGGAGAGGTTGATGCGATAATAATAACTGGAGGTCTTGCAAATTCTGAACCTTTCATAAATTTAATAAAAGAAAGAGTTTCTAAATTAGGATTAATAATGGTTTATCCAGGATCTTTTGAAATGGAAGCACTTGCCTTAGGAGCTTTTAGGATACTTAATAATTCCGAAAGTCCTTTGAATTGGAGTAAGGAGGTTTGAATGTGAGTTTAACTAAATTATCAGATCTTATAGATATGAACAAAAGCATAACACCTAAAAAGAAAGTCGCTGTAGCAGTTGCCGAAGATGATGTTGTATTAGAAGCTTTGAACAAAGCTGTAGATCTTGGCATTTGTGAAGCTGTTTTATTTGGGAATGAAGATGAAATAAAGAAAATTTCTACAGGATTAAATATCGATTATAAAAAATTTGAGATAAGAGATTTTAAAAATAAAAATGATGCGATTAAAGCTACTATAAAATCAGTATCTGATGGAGAAACAGATCTGCCAATGAAAGGTAAGATAACCACTGGGGAACTTTTATCTGTTTTTTTAAAAGAGGAGTATGGTTTAAGAACTAAATCTACTATGAATCTTATAAGTGTTTTTGAAATTAATAAATATCATAAACCTTTGATAATGACAGATGGTGGAATGGTTATTGCTCCAGATTTAAATCAAAAGATTGATTCCATAAATAATGCGGTTAAAATTTCAAAAAAAATAGGTGTTAAATTACCAAAAGTTGCCATAGTGGCAGCACTTGAAAAAGTTAATCCTAAAATGCAACCCACTGTTGATGCAGCTATAATTTCACAGATGAATAGAAGAGGCCAAATAAAAGATTGTATTGTTGATGGACCTTTTGCAATGGATAATGCTGTTTCAAAAGAAGCGACTAAACATAAAGGTATTGAATCTGAAGTTGCTGGAGATGCAGATATAATAATAATGCCAGATATAGAAGCGGGTAATATCTTTTATAAATCTATGGTATTTTTATCAGATGCCAAGATTGCAAGTACTATACTTGGAGGTAAAAAACCAATAGTTTTAACTTCAAGAGCCGACTCTAATGAAGCAAAATTATATTCGATTGCATTATCGGTTTTAATGTCATAGGGGTGATGAGATGTTTAGAATACTCGTTATAAATCCAGGGTCTACTTCTACTAAATTGGCCATATATGAAGATGAAAATGAAGTTTTAAATCAAACTGTTAGACATAAAACAGAAGAAATATCTAAATACGACACTATAACTCATCAATATGAGTTTAGAAAAAATGTGATAGAAGAATTTTTGAATAAAAGTGGATTTCCACTTGCAAGTTTTTCAGCAATAATAGGAAGGGGAGGACTTTTAAAACCTATTCCTGGTGGAGTATATAAAGTCAATGATAATATGATTGATGACTTAAAAAAAGCGATATATGGAGAACATGCATCAAATCTTGGGGCAATAATTGCTAAAGAATTGGCAAAATCTGTAAACATAGAAGCTTTTATCGCTGATCCTGTTGTTGTCGATGAAATGATGGCTGTTGCAAGAATATCTGGACATCCAGATTTTGAAAGGAAATCTATTTTTCATGCTTTAAATCAAAAAGCTATTGCAAGACAGCTGGCTGAAAAGCTTGGGAAAAATTATGAAGATATGAATATCATAGTTGTACATATGGGCGGAGGTATATCAATAGGTGCTCATTATAAGGGAAGAGTTGTAGATGTTAATAATGCACTTGATGGAGATGGACCTTTTACTCCTGAAAGATCTGGTACATTACCTTTAACAGGTGTTTTAGAACTTGGATTTAGTGGTGAATATACTTTATCTGATATGAAAAAACTGATAAAAGGTAATGGAGGTATGACCTCTTATTTAAATACGAATGATGCTCAAATGGTTCAAAAAATGATAAAAGATGGAGATGAGAACGCCTTATTGATTTATAAATCTATGGCATATCAAATATCTAAATGGATAGGAAAAATTTCAGCAGCTCTTGATTTTGAAATAGATGCAATAGCTTTAACTGGTGGTATTGCATATGATGATAATTATATAAATAAATGGATAAGAGAAAAAGTGGAATTTCTTGCTCCAATCTATGTTTTTCCAGGTGGAGATGAAGAACTCGCACTTGCTTTATCGGCTTTAAGAGCTTTAAGAGGTGTGCAAGAAATTAAAGTTTATTGAGGTGTTTTAAATGATTGAAAAATATAAGAATAATATATTCATAGGAATGTTTGGATCAGGAAAAACAGAAATTGCTATAAATACATCTTTAAAGTTAAGGGAAAAGTTTGAAAATGTTGCTATTGCCGATATAGATACAATAAGTCCTTATTTTAGAACGAGAGATGTTATTTCTGAATTAAAAGAAAAAAATATAAAGGTTGTAACGCCTCCTGAAAAATATATGCATGCAGATGTTCCCATAATTCCCCCATCTGTAGGAGGTTATATTACTAATCCTGACTATAGACTTGTTATAGATGTTGGTGGAAATGATGATGGTGCTGTAGTCTTAGGATCTTTAAATAACTTTGTTAAAAAGGCTGATTTTGCTTTATACTTTGTTATAAATACAAATAGGCCTTTTACTGATACGGAAGAAAAAATAATAAAAAATATACAAAATTTATCAGCTAAAGCAAGGTTGAGTGTAGATTATCTGGTATGTAATTCAAATATTATGGAAGAAACGACACAAGAAATAATTACAAATGGTGAAAATATATTAAAAAATGTTTCTGAAAAATTAGGAATTCCTGTTGCTTTTACAGTTGTTGAAGAAAGTATAGAAAAAAACATTAAAACTAATTATGAAAAATTTATTTTAAAAAGATACATGTTAAAAGCCTGGGATTGATAAGGAGGGAATGGAATGGAATTTAAAAACCTTGTGGAGATAGACCAAGAGAGATGTAAAGGTTGTGGATTATGTATAAATGCATGCCCTAAAAAGGTTCTTGGTTTTTCTGAAGGATATAACTCTAAAGGTTATCACCCATCCGAAGTACAGAGACAGGAAGATTGTATAGCCTGCGGATTCTGTTATCAGATGTGTCCTGATGTATGTATAACAGTTAAAACACTTGCTAAATAAAGGGAGGGAAGTTCATGTCAGAAAAAGTAATGGTAAAAGGCACGGAGGCTATTGGAGAAGCTGCTTTAAGGGCGGGATGTAGACATTATTTTGGATATCCAATAACACCTCAAAGTGAACTTACTGAATATATGGCAAGAAGATTGCCGGAACTAGAAGGAGTATTTTTACAAGCTGAAAGTGAAGTTTCAGCAGTTAATATGATATATGGTGGAGCATGTACAGGGAAAAGAGTTATGACTTCTACATCGTCTCCTGGTTTTTCACTTATGCAGGAAGGTATGTCTTATATTGCTGGAGCAGAATTGCCATCGGTTTTTGTTAATGTTGTTAGAGGTGGCCCTGGTCTTGGAGATATACAACCGGCTCAATGTGATTATTTCCAGGCTACAAAAGGTGGAGGACATGGAGATTATAGACTTGTTGTTTATGGACCAGAATCTTTACAAGAAGCGGTAGAGTTGACTATAAAATCTTTTGATATTGCAGATAAATATAGAAATCCTGTTTTAATACTTGCAGACGGTATGCTTGGTCAGATGATGGAACCGGTAAGTTTCCCAGAATTTAAAGATTTAAATTCATTTGTTGATCATTCTGATTGGGCAATGGTTGGTACAAAGATGGAAAGAGATGCTCATAGGGTTACTTCTTTTAATATAGATCCTTATGGACTTGAAAAGATGAATATAAAATTTCAAAAGAAATATAAAGAGATAGTTGAAAATGAAAAGATGTATGAAGAATATATGCTTGATGATGCTGAAGTTGTTATTGTTGCGTATGGCACAATAGGAAGAATAGCTAAATCTGTTGCTAAAATGGCAAGAGAAAAAGGTATCAAAGCAGGAGTTTTTAGACCGATAACATTATGGCCATATCCATACGAAGCATTGGCTAAACATACAGATAAAGCAAATATGTTTTTTACAGTTGAAATGAGTGCTGGTCAAATGATAGAAGATGTAAAACTCGCTGTAAATGGTAAAAAACCAGTTGAGTTTTATGGGAGAATGGGTGGAGTTGTACCAACACCAGGAGAAATATTTGCTAAATTAATGGAATTAGTTAAATAAGGAGGGAATAATATGGCATATGTAGAAAAATTCAAAGGCCCTCATGCTCTAAGTGGAAAAGAATTTACATATTGTCCGGGATGTCATCACGGAATTGTACATAGATTAGTTGCTGAAGTAATAGATGAGTTGGGGATAGAAGGAAAAACATTGATGGTTGCTCCTGTAGGATGTTCTGTTTTTGCATATGAATTTTTTAATGTTGATGGTACTGTTGCTGCTCATGGTAGAGCACCAGCTGTTGCAACAGGATTGAAGAGAACAACACCAGATAAAGTTGTATTTACTTATCAGGGAGATGGTGATTTAGCAGCAATAGGAACTGCAGAAATAATTCATGCTGCTAACAGGGGAGAAAAAATAACAACAATATTTGTAAATAATGCAATTTATGGTATGACTGGAGGTCAGATGGCTCCTACTACATTACTTGGAATGAAGACAACTACTTCTCCTTATGGTAGAGATGTTAATAAAGAAGGTCATCCATTACATGTTTCAGAGGTATTAAAAGAATTGAGAGGAGTTGCATATTTATCAAGAAATAAAGTAGATACTCCTCAGGATGTTATAAAAACAAAAAAAGCGATCAAAAAAGCCTTTTTAGCTCAAATGAATAATATAGGTTTTGGTATAGTTGAAATATTATCGACATGCCCTACTAATTGGGGATTAACGCCTATAGAGTCTATGAAATGGCTTGAAGAGAATTTAGTAAAAGAATATCCACTTGGTACATTTATCGATAAGGTGGGTGATGATAAATGAGTTATCATGGAGTAATTGCTGCAGGATTTGGTGGTCAAGGAGTCATGTTGTTTGGTCAAATTTTATCTTATTCAGCTATGATGGATTCTAAATATACTACTTGGCTTCCTTCTTATGGACCAGAGATGAGAGGTGGAACTGCAAATTGTACAATTGTTGTTTCTGATGAGTATATTGCATCTCCAGTTATAGATAAACCTGGTGAAGTAGTAGCTTTTAATATACCATCTATGACAAAGTTTGAAAAACAAATGGCTGAAAATGGAGTTATGATAATAAATTCTTCTGTTATAGATAGAGAATTGACCAGAAAAGATATAAAATTGATAAAAGTACCAGCAAATGAAATTGCTGAAAATCTCGGTAATATAAAAATTCAGAATATGGTTATGTTGGGTGCATATATAGGAGCAACAAAAGCTGTTTCTATAGAAGCAATCAAAAAAGCACTTGAAAAGAAACTTACGGGTAAAAAAGCAGCACTCATAGATCTAAATCTAAGGGCAATAGAAGAAGGTATGAGCGCTGCTACAAAATAAAAAAGTATTAATAAAAAAGATGTGCATGATATGCACATCTTTTTTTATGGCGGAGAGAGTGGGATTTGAACCCACGAATGGGGTTGCCATTACACGCGTTCCAGGCGTGCGCCTTCGGCCGCTCGGCCATCTCTCCATAACCAAAAAATATTATAACATAAAAAGCTTTATTAGTCAATTTTTGACTGTATATTTGATGAAATTTTTTGTTAAAAAGGTAAAAAAAGGTGGGTATGCTTAAATCAATTAGGCATACCCATATAAGATCCCCAAATTCCCCCTGTTTCATTTTTTATATACATTTCCTTAAAGATTTTAACATTTTTTGTTATTTTTGTCAACTGTTTTTGAACATTATGTTTATTTTTAGTAAGTTTTAAAAGTTTGACGGCTTATTTTAGCATATAAAAAAGAAAAATGTGTTTATTTTGTAATAAACACATTCAATTACCAGAGAATACTAAAAAGTTAGGTTAAAGCCTAACATGAAATTGGGTTGAAAACCTTTTTTATTTAAATCTTGTAGAGATTCTTTTATTCCAATTTGAATTAAAAAATCTTTATTTATATAAAATCCAGTTCCAATTGTAAATATATATTTTTCAAAATTTGAAAAATATTTTATCGGTGTTTCTACTGCAAATCTCAATTCTAAATTGTTTATTTTTTCTTTTAGAACATTCAATCCAAGATGAATTTCATTAAGATTAAACTCTTTATAAGGTGTGAATACAATTTTTTCTATATCTTTTTCTATATAGTTATCCAATGCTATTGGAACATTTGCGAACATGAATAAAAAATCAACTCTTGTAAAATTATCGAAATAAAATCTTTCAGAATTTTCAAAATTATTACTTGAAAATTCTAAAGTTAATCCTATACTTTTTGAGAATGTCAGTAAAGATAAAAGAATAATAAATAAAATAAGAGTTTTTTTCATATTTTTCCTCCTCAAATTTTTCCGTCTTTATAAGTTTTGTTAAAAGCTTCTAAAGCCAGTTCATTTGCTTTTTCAATAGTTCTTTTTGTCATTATATAATATATAAATACATTTTCATAGGCACTTATTGCTTCATCAAAAAATAAATTGTTTTCATGATCTTTTATCTTTATTTCTAAGCCATTTTGAGTTATTTTATCTTCATAAAATGATATATAATAATCACAAGTTATATTTTGAAGGTTTTTTCTATCTAAATTTCTTATAAAGAGATAATTGGTTGTAAATGAAGCATTTTCATAATCATAAAATTCATCTATATCTGTGAAAATTTTTCTTCCTTTTATATAATTAAAGTCTATTATTTTTGAGTTCCATTCTTCATATTTTATAAATATATGATTTATATTACATAAGGCTTCTTCAAGAAGTATAGGGTTTATTTCTTCATGAACTTTATTGATCTCAAAAAATTTTCTTTTTTCATCGATTATTCTTATTATATGATTATTGCCATTTTTATTTACACCCCAAGTCAGAGGTATTCCATTTTTATCAAAAGTTTTTAAAATCATATTTAAATATACATCATCTCCTAAAAAAGTGAAAACTGTTGGAGTTAATTTATATTTTTTTAAATAAAAAGCAATTCTACCACCACTATCTCCAATTATTGTTTTTATTTTGGTGTTTTTTTTATTAAATATTAAATTTTCTATTGCAACACCACCAATAATAGCAATATCAGGTTGTGTTCTATTTGTAAAAATTGATAATGCTTGTTCTCGATATTCATACTCAATTCTCACTTTCAAGACTCCCATAAATATGTTTGCTTATATCTTTGATTTTTTCTATATTTATATTTATAGAATTCTTATTTTCTTTGACTATTTCTTCATACAATTCTCCCCTGTATATTTTGAATTCAGGGGGACCATCAAAACCAATTTTTATATTGCCTGGACCATCTTCCACTATTTTTATTTTTAATAGTTCTTTTCCAACTTTTATGATCAAAGTTTCACCTTTTTTTCTGGAAAGTATAAGCATGTTATTTCACATCCTTATTTGAATTGGATAAGTCCTTACTTCTTTTTATTTCAGTATTTAGATTATGTTTTATATTATAATCTGATTTTTCTATTAATACTTGAGCTCCTTTTTTTGTTTTATTGGAGATTAAAATCGGTGCAGCTAAGTTTATTGTTATATCTCCATTTTGTGGAATTGTTAAAATTGATAATAATACTAAATCTTCTTTATCTTCTATGTTTAAGTATTCTATGATATCTTCTGGAATATAAATATCATAATCAATTCTCACCATATTTGGTGGTAATACTGGTAAAGCAACATTTTCATCTTCTAAAGAAGCTAACCACATTATAGGTTTAGTTTCTTCTGGATTTAGGAGAGTAAATTTGTTAAGATTTTCGAATCCAGGAAGACCGTATTCAAAATTTATAATTCTATTAGTATCTATAGAAATTTTTCCGAGTTTTGTATTAAATTCCATAAAGTTCCCTCCTTGATTTTTATAAATTTAAAGGGAGGATTTTTCTCCTCCCTTTATTATACTTTAATTTACTATATAAAATCAATAAGACTTTTTGGTAGTATATTTGCAGCAGTTTTTAAGGCATTGTTTAAAATAACCTGCTGCATAGATAAATTCATTTGTGTTTCGGCAAGGTCGGCATCAGCCTCTTTTGAGAGAAATTCAGTATTAAAATATTTGAATTCTTCTATTCTTTTGGCTGAAAGATCTAAAAGTCTATCAACTGCACCAATTGAAGATAGATTTCCTAAAGCGGCATGTTGAATTTCTTCTATTGCTCCGAGTTCATTTTGTATGGCATCATGATCTTCATTTTCAATGGCATCTGCGAGTCTATCTATTAATTTAAAAGCTGAAGTACCACTTTTAGTAGTAAAAACGTCGTATACAGTTTTTCCATATTCTACATCATATCCTCCAACTGATACTTTTTGATTTATGTTAGATATAGCTGGAGTTTGTATTTCTCCTGTTGGACTAACTGGAGCTGTATCAGAAGCAGCACCACCAAATATATAACTTCCACTTACTTTTGTATTTGCTATTGAAATTACATGATCTTTGATCTTTTTTAATTCTTGAACTATGGCTCCGCGATCCTCTTGGCTTAGAGAATCACTTGATCCTCTTACAGAAAGTTCTTTCATTCTTAAAAATACATTATTTAATTCTTGAACAGATTGATCATACATATTATTATAGCTTTTTGCAAGTTCTATGGATGATTTATATCTTTCCATCTGTCTTATTCTACTATCTAAATTTGATACTCTTGAGGCTATTGCAGCGTTGTCTGAAGGGTATAATACTTTTTTACCAGATGTCATCTGTTTATTTAATTTTGTGTATTTTTGTAATACTTTTTGCATATCAGCAAGAGCTGTACTAGACATATATTTTTCAGTTACTCTCATATTTTATCCTCCTTATCTTCCAACTGTTCCAAGGCTATTAACTATTTTTTCCATCATTTGATCTATTGCCGTTATAAATCTTGCAGATGCATTGAAGGCTTTTTGATATTTGATCATATTACTAACTTCTTCATCTATTGAAACACCTTGAACTCTATCTCTTTCTCCATCAATTTGTGAATGTAAAGCTTCTGCATTTCCTTTCATTTTTTCAGCAGTTTCTCCTTCTATACCCATTTCAGCTATTGTATTGGCTAAGAATCCACTAAATCCATCTTTTCCATCATTTAAAACTGCTAAATCTTTTATACCGGACAGTACATCCCATACTGATACATTTTTAGGCCCTACTGGTACATATTTATTAGAGTTAGTTAATATACCAAGATCTACTGAAAGGTTAGAAGGATTATCTTTTAATCCATCAGTTACTTCCATTCTATTCACAAGACCGATTTCATTATCTAATCTTAATATATCAGCTTTGTTGAACATATTGTTTATATCTTCCCATTTGGAGTCTGTAGATACCAATGTCATTTCATTTTCAGTTATTGGGGTTTTATCTATTAATCCAAGAGATTGAAATATGTTATCTTTACCAGAAATCTTTGAATTTTTCAGGTCAAAGTTTAAAGAAGCACCTGCTCTTAAAACAAATTTTCCATGAGGAGTTATAAAGGCCGTTACACCAGTATTAGATTTATTTATTTTTTCTGCGAGATCTTTTAATGAGTCTGTTCTCGTATCAAATTCTATTTTTATTCCATTTATCTCAATGCTTTCAGTTCCATTTACAGGATCACCATTTTTGTCTTTTATAAAGTTATTTAAAGTTGGATTTGAAGTATCTAAAACATCTACACTCACTTTTTCACCATTTGATAAAACACCTTTATCATCTTTTATTACAAGATTTTGCATAGATTTTTCGGCTACTTTATCTGTTGCAACTATATAAACATTATCTCCTTTTACTATAGCCCTTATATAATCATTTCCTGATGAATTGTTTATTGAATTTGCAAAGGTATTCAAATCTGTTCCATCTATACTGTTTATACTTATATTAGTTCCGCCAACTTCGAAAGAAATATCTCCACTTTTTAATCCTTCTTTATTTATTTTTATAGCTTGTACTGAAGATGTATTTAATCCCATTTTACTGAGATAACTTCCATCAACATCATATATTGTCTTATTGACATCACCATCAGATTCTATATAAAATTTTCCATTTTCATATTTTCCAGATAATTCAATAGAAGATAAATCACCGGCTGTTGAATTTTTTATTGTATCTTTATTAGAATATATTAAATATAAATCATTATCTTTTATATTTGTTGAAGGATCTGAAGTGAAAGTATTTTTTGAATAAAAATACTTTATAGGATTTGTAAATAAATCTTTAAATCCTGCCACTCTAAAAAATCTTGCATCTTCACCAGATTTTACAGCCTCAATACTTTTGAAAAAAGATGAGCCTGTTATCGTACCTGTTTTATCCCATCCTTCTTTGTGAATTAAATTTACTGTATCTACTAAGTTTACAGCAAACTCATCCAATTTCCCCCTATATTTTGGTATGATTTCATCACGAAGTTCGAATAGAGCCTTCATTTTTCCATCGGCAAACTCTACTTGAGAATTATTAGAAAAAATTCCATAAGTTTCACCTTTTCCTGGTATCATCTCAGCATATAATTCTTCATAAACTCCACCATGAAGAATTGTCCTGTCTCCAAGACCAAGTGAAATTTCTCCTGAAGGCATTTGAGTTACTTTTATATTTGTTAAATTAGATAATTGATCTATAACTCTATCTCTTTCATCCAATAAATCATTTGGAGTTGAACCAGATATTTCAACAGATCTTATTTTATTGTTTAAATCAGCCACTCTTTTTAGATAGTTATTCATTTCATTTACTCTTGTTGCAATTTCATTGTTTATATCTTCTTGAAGTTGATCTAATCTGTAATCAAGATCTTTCATAGTATTTCCAAGTTCATCAGCTCTTGCAACTATCTGACCTTTAGCAGCTTCATTATTTGGATCTGATTTTAATTCTTCCATTGCAGACCAAAAATTGTCGAATAAAACTCTGATGCCATTTTCTCCAGGTTCACCAAATAATTGTTCAATGTAATGCATATTTCCATATATATTATCCCAATAATTTTTTCTATTATTGGTATTTCTATATTGTACATCTAAAAAAGCATCTCTAACTCTCTTTATATCAGCTACTTTAGAGCCGGTACCCATTTGTAATGGAATACTTGGTTGTGCAAGCGTAGGTATACCAAGAGGTGGTGTTGTCACTATAACTGCTCTTTGTCTTGAATATCCTTCAGTGTTGACATTGGACATATTATGACCTACTACATTCATAGCAATTTTATGAGTATAAACTCCAAGTAAACCCGTGTTTAAAAGTCCATGTAATGATATCCCACTCATTATTAACCCCTCCAAGTATTATTGGAACTATTAAAATTATTTTGATTATATCCTTTTTTACCATAAGTTGTTTTTCCAGTTTTTTCAATATTTGTCAATTTCATAAAAAGATTATTGAAGTTCATTTGAAAATTTATAACTTCATTTAACATATCTATATTCATCATAAAATCGTTTATTTTCTGGAAAAAATTAGCAAAAACAATAGCAGTTTCTGAATCTTTTACTTCCATGAACTCTACTATTGTTTTTATATTTTTATCTATATTATTTTCTTTTGAAAATATATCGATTAATTCATTTCTTTTTGAGTCTATTTTTTGAAATTCAAATGCAAGATCTTCAATTTCTTTTATTTTGGGAGATACATCATCAATTTTTTCTTTGTCTGAAAGCAAATCTCTGAGTTCTTGAACACTTTTAGTCATATCATCGAGTAATATATTTTCTTTTTCTATTATTGAGTATATATTTTTATATATCAAAATTATTTACCCCCAAGCATTTTGTTGACTATATTATTATGGTTTATTTCATAATTATTATTTTCTATTTGTTTTTTGTATTCTTCAACAAGATTTGTCCTAACATTTGGAAGTTTTTTTGCAAGTTCAATATATTGCATCGATTCGCCTGAAACATTTAAGGCATTTTTTTGATTTTCAAATTCATTATTAAAATTAGAATTTTCAGCTTTATATTTTTTATTGATCTTTTGATAGTTTAAATTATTATGACCTATTTTGTTTATATCCATTTCAATAACCTCCTCATAATTTCTTTTTCATAATATTATCGGACAAATTTTCAATACATTAAATAAATAAAAGGAGATGCATTTATGCATCTCCTAAAATAGGGATATAACTTTATTATAGCTTTTTAACTTTAAACCACCAATCATAGCCTTCAATTGTATCATCATTTCTTCTTTCTTGAGCAGTTTTATAATCTGCTGCTGGAGGAATTATTACCTTATCTCCCAATATTGAATTATTAGGCCAATTTTCTGGCATTGCAACTTTACTCTTATCGGCAACTTGTAAAGCTTTAACGGCTCTATATATTTCATCTATACTTCTTCCAGCTTCTTGTGGATAATACATCATTAATCTCATTATTCCATCAGGATCTATTATAAAAACGGCTCTTACAGTATTTGTACCTTTTGCCGGATGTAACATACCCAATTGAGAAGACACTCTGCCAAGTTCATCTGCAATGACAGGGAATGGTATTTCAATATTTAGATTATCTTTTATCCATTCAACCCATTTTATATGAGAGAAAACCTGATCAACTGATAATCCGATTAATTCAACATTTATATTTTTAAAATCTTCGGCTCTTTTTGCAAAACCAGCAAATTCTGTTGTACAAACAGGTGTGAAATCTCCTGGATGACTGAATAATATAAACCATTTTCCTTTAAAATCTTCTGGCAATTTCATTTTTCCAAAAGTTGTTGTTACTTCCATTTCAGGGAATTTTTCCCCTAATAAAGGCATCTTATTTTCCATTTTAATATCTCCCTCCTGATTTTGTTAATTTTTAAAATGATTTCAATTTCAATTAAATTATATAATCAAAACAGAAATAAGTCAAGTAACAAAACGATAATAATTTTTAAATTATGAAAAATAAAAAGATAATATTATATTAATAGAAAAATGGTTTTCTTCTTTAAAAATATATTTAAATTATGTTATAATATAAAAAAGAAAGTAACCAATAAAAGGTAGGTGAAATAATGCAGTATATAAAAAAAATATTGGAATTGGTCAGTAGTTTGGGGACTCCTTCTTTTCATAGCCAGCTTGGAGAATTAATTAAAACAGAAACCAAAAGTACAAAAGTAGTTTTTATAAGATATATAGAAGATATGTTTATAATTTTTGATGCTCAAGGTGTTGTTCCTAAAAAACTTGAGTATATTAATTTAGATGAAGCTGTTCAAGAATTTGATCAGCTGAATATGTTTGAATTTTCTTTCAACACTTATATACTATGTGATGGTGAGTTTGAAGATTATGAAGTTATAGAACTTTTGAATAGATCTTTTGAAAAAGAAGAAGATCTGTATGAAAAAAACAGATTGGAAACAGTTATAGATAGATTATCTTATCAATTATCAGCTATTAAAGAACTTGTTTTAAGCCTTTCAGAACCTCTAAATGAAGAATCTTTTATAGAAATAGTTCAAAGTACTATTTCAGAACTTCTTTTTTCTTCAGCCATTACATATAAAGTAAATGCTATGAAAGCAAATAAAATATCCAATATAGGATATATAGATCTAGATATTGATAGTATTAAAATGGATGAAATACTTATTTCAAGTATTGAAATGAAATATGCTCTGATAATGGAAGATATTCAAGAATTAGAATATTTAAAAGAAAAGAAAGTAAAATCTATAATTCCTATAGGGGAACTTGATAATGAAGCTTATTTAATAATGGTAATAAGAGATACTAAAATAGATCCTGAAGAAAAATTATTTGTAGAAGCTATATTTAGAATAATACAACATTTTTATATAAAACAATTTGTAGAGTTAATAGATTTTAAAGAACAAATAACTATGAAAACTCTGAGAATTTTACAAGTTTTCGATAATCTATTAGATATAGTTAAAAATCCTGTGAATTTAGAGAAAAAATTTATAGAAACTATAAATTATCTTTCAGAAGTTCATAATGTATCTTCAAGAAAATTAGCTCATGATTTACCAGTTGGAGTATATTCGAATAGAGAAATAAATGATATAGATTGTGATATGATGATCGTTTATACCTGTGAAGAAAATAGTTCGAATATGAAAGAGATATGTATAAATATAAGTGAAAATCATAAAGAAAATTATTTAGAGCTTTTAAATATAATGACTTTAATTCTTGAAAGCTATGAAACTGTTTTAGAATCAAAAAAATGAAAGGGGGAAAATCCCCCTTTTTTATTTATGGTTTTGGTTTAACGACAAATTTTATGGCTGTTCTTTCTTCCCCTTCGATGCTTACATCAGAAAAGGCTGGTACACAAACTAAGTCCACCCCACTTGGTGCGACATAACCCCTAGCAATAGCTACAGCTTTAACTGCTTGATTTACAGCACCAGCACCAATAGCTTGCAATTCAGCTTGACCTTTGTCTCTTATTATAGCTGCTAAAGCTCCTGCGACTGCTATAGGTTTTGAATTTGCTGCAACTTTAAGTATTTCAAGTTCTGCCATGAACATTACCCCCTTTTATACTCGTGTTGTGCAATATAGTATATCGTATACATGGCGCGTCTGGCGGGATTTGAACCCACAGCACTCGGATCCGAAGTCCGACGCTCTATCCATTTGAGCTACAGACGCAAATCATTATAAATTATACATTAAATAATGCTTTAAATCAAGTACTAATAGTTATCAAAGGCTTTTTGAATATTTTTTTGACTATGACATATAAAAAGATTTTTTCATTTATTTAATTTTTATTGCTTGTTTTATGATAATTCTAAGTATAATATGATATAATAAAATTGTTGATTATTATATTATGAGGGGGAATAAGAATGGAAGTTTTAAGAGAATTAGAAAAAATGATATCAAGCCTTGTAGAAAAGTATAATAGTGTGAAATTGGAAAAAGCAGATTTACAAAAACAGTATGATGAATTATTTGAAGAATTTGAAAAAATCTCAGAAGAAAAAGAAAATTTAAATCATGAATTATCAGAAATGAGAGAAAAACAGAGAGAAGTTGAAACATCTCTAACTCAAATAAAATCAGATTTGATCAATAAAATAGGTGAAGAATTTGAAAATAAATCTGAAACAAATGAGTATTCTCAAAATGCTGATATTCATAATTAATCGGTAGGTGATAAAATTGGCCGATTATAGAAGTGTGGAGATAGAAATTCTGGGAGAAACTTATAAATATAAAGTTGATGAACCAGAAGAGGTTATAAATAAAATTTTAGAAGCCATAAAAGTTGATGTTGAAGATTATTCCAAAAGTTTTGGGAAGTCTAAGGTTAATCATATTTTACTTTTGATGCTTTTAAATGAAAAATTAAATACTATAAAGGCTAAAAATCAGATTAAAGAGATTATTAAAAAGTTTGACTCTTTAGTAGAACCTCCAAAAAATGAAGATCAAACTAATGAAACTGTATTCTATTGGGAGTGAAATATAAATGAGAATAGGCTTTTTTGACTCGGGAATTGGGGGACTTACCGTATTAAAAAAAGTGGTTAAATTTTTTAATAACCACAATTATTTTTATTTTGGAGATACATTAAATGTGCCTTATGGTTCAAAACCAGAAAACTTTTTAATAGAAAATCTTGAAAAAACATTTGATTTTTTTGAAGATTTGAAAATTGATTTAGTTATATCTGCATGCAATACCTCTGATTCTATGGTTAAAAAAGGTCTTGTAAAGTTGAATAATAGATCTTTTGATTATATAAGTATAATAGATAGTGGAATAAAACAAGTAAAGAATGGAGAAAAAATATTATTGCTTGCAACTGAAAATACCATAAAAAGTGGAAGTTACAGAGAAGGTTGTATAAAAAATGGTGTCAAAAAAATAAAAGAAGTTCCTTGTCCTTTATTTGTACCTTTGATAGAAGAAGGATATTGGTATGGTGCCATGTCAGATTCAATAACGAGATATTATCTTCAAGATAGTGAAAATAAATATGATAAGGTCATACTTGGCTGTACTCATTATCCTATTTTAAAGAATCATATAAATAAAGTTCTAAATACTGATATAATAGATCCTGCAGATGGAGTTATTAATAGCTTAATAGTGGATAAAAAAATTCCATATATAAAGGGAAAAGCACATATAGAATTTTTTATAACTGGAAATGTGGAAAAATTTAGAATTCTTTCAAGAAGGTTTATGAAGAACATTAGATATTCTGCAAATTATTCTAAAATAGATACAAAAAAATATTTGATCAATATTAGAGGTGGAGATGTTTAATGGACACAAAACCGAGAATATTTATAATAACCGGTCTTTCTGGAGCAGGAAAGACCTTTTTATTAAAAACTTTAGAAGATGAGAATTATTATACTGTTGATAATGTACCTCCTCATCTTATAAATTCTTTTTTAGATGTTATAAGAACTTCAAATGTTAGGAAGTTAGCTCTTGTAAGTGATTTGAGGTGGAAAAATCCTCAAGAACTAGTTAATTCATTTTTGAGTATAGAAAATAATGCCCCAGAAAATATGGAGATAAAAAAAGTTTTTCTTGAAGCAGATAATCAAACTCTTATGAATAGGTTTAGAAAATCAAGGAGAAGTCATCCGCTTGGGACACCAGTTTTAGAAGCAATTGAAAAAGAAAGAAAATTATTGAATGAAATAAAGAATATATCTGATATAATAATGGATACTTCGAATACGGAACCATATGAATTTAGAAAAAATTTTCTTATGAGAATAAATGAAGGAAAAAGAACTCTAAAAATGAATATAATGAGTTTTGGATTTAAACATGGTATACCAGAATATTCTGATTATATATATGATGTTAGATACTTACCAAACCCTTATTATTTTACTGATATGTATAAACTAACTGGACTTGATGAAAAAGTAAGAATATATTTAGAAGAGTTTGAACAAACACATAAAACAGTTCAAATTCTCGAAGAAGCTATAGAAATAATAATGAAAGAATATACAGAATCTGGTAGAGTTGAAGCTTATTTTTGTGTTGGATGTACTGGTGGAAAACACAGATCTGTATATGTAGCTCAAAGAATTTATGATGAGATGAAAAAAAGAGGTTTTGATGTTATATTGCAACATAGAGATATTGATAAGGAATGATTTTTTATGAAGAATATAGTGGTTATTGGCGGAGGAACAGGATTAAATCAATTGCTTAGAGGATTAAAATGGGAAAAAGAATTTTCTATAATATCGGTAGTAGCAGTTACAGATGATGGAGGAAGTTCTGGTATAATACGAAATGATTTTGAAATTCTTCCACCAGGCGATATAAGAAATAATATAGTAGCATTAGCTGAAAAGGAATCTCTCTTGACTGATCTTTTAAATTATAGATTTAAAGAAGGTTTTTTGGATAATCATAATTTAGGGAATATCATATTATTAGCACTTACAAGATTGAACAATAACAATTTTCCAATGGCTATAAAAAATTTATCAGAATTTTTAAACACCAGAGGAAAAGTCTACCCTTCTTCTACAGAATTGATAACCATTGCAGCTGAATTTGATGATGGTGGAATTGAATTTGGTGAAACTAATATTGTTAATAAGAATAAACCAATAAAAAGAGTATGGATTGATGGTAACAATGAAGCTTATGAACAAAGTAAAACGGCCTTGAAAGAAGCTGATGCTATAATATTAGGCCCTGGAAGTCTTTATACAAGTGTTGTGACTAATATTCTTGTAAAAGGAATAAAAGAAGCAATAAACGAATCAAATGCTAAAAAGATATATATATCAAATATAATGACTCAATTGGGCGAAACAATAGACTATGATTTAAAAAAACATGTTGATATAATTGAAAATTATTTGGATTCAAAACTCGATTATATAATAGCAAATGATGGAAGTATTCCTGATTTTGTATATAATAGATATAAAAAACAAGGTGTTGATAATGTTAAAATAGATTTTTATGATGACAGAATTATACAAAGTGATTTGATTTATTTTATCAATAAAGAAAAACCTATAATTAGACATGATTCAACGAAAATCTCTAAAATATTAAAAGAAATTATAATTGGTGATTAAAAATGGCTACTTTTTCAGAGGAAGTAAAAATGTCTTTAGTGAACACATCCTTTCTTTATCCCGAAATAGAACTTTTTGGGGCTATAAAAGGGAAGGGTGATTTTGTTTTAGATGGACATAAAAAATTTATAAAAATAACGGTTAGTTCTATAAGCTCTATGAAAAGAGTTTATAAGCTTTGTAAACAACTTTTTGGAGAATTTATCAGCGCATATGTTAAAATAGAGAGAAGATTAAACCTTGGAAGAACGGGAGAAATTTTATTAGATTTAAACTTTGTAGATAAAGTTTTATCTTCGCAAGGAATAAATTTATATAAAGATACTCTTCCGAAAGTATTGAAAGAAGATCCAGTTAAATTTGGAGTTTTTTTAAAAGGAATGTTTCTTACAACTGGTTCAATTTCATTGAAATCTTCATATCATATGGAGTTTTATCTTGATATATCAGAAGAATTTGTTAAAGATTTGATAGATAATTTTAAAATTCTTTTGGGGGTTAAAAGTAATTATATACATAAAAATAATAAAATAAAGTTTTATATAAAATCTTCTGGAGATATATTGAATATTTTGGAAGCTATGGATGCTCAAGAATCATCTAAAAAACTTTTGGATATAATGAGGATAAGAGGAATAAAAGGGAATGTTAGTCGTACTATAAACTTTTTAAGTGCAAATGCATCTAAAACAGCTGAGAGTTCTTCGAAACAAATAGATGATATAAATTATATATGTTCAACTATAGGAATAGACTCTTTAGATGATAATCTTAAAAAAATAGCTTTGTACAGACTTGAAAATACTGAAGACAGTTTAAAAGAAATGGCTGAAGCTTTAAATATGAAAAAATCTACTCTTTATAGCAGAATAAAAAAGATAAAAGGAATATCTAAACAATTACAGGATGAACAAAATCTTGAAGAGGAGGGTGAAAAAAAATGAAATGCCCTTTTTGTGATAATGAAGAAACAAAAGTACTTGATTCAAGACCTGTTGGAAGTGGTAACTCTGTCAGAAGGAGAAGAGAATGTTTGAAATGTGAAGGAAGATTTACGACTTATGAAAGGTATGAAGAGAGTAAGATAAGGGTAGTCAAAAAAGATGGTAAAAGGGAATTATTTGATAGGGAGAAACTAAAAGATGGTATAATTAAAGCCTGTGAAAAAAGACCTGTTTCTTCAGAAGATATAGAAGAAATAGTAGAAGAAATAGAAAATCTAATAAGAAGAAGTGGAAAAAGTGAAATCTTTACAACAGACATAGGTGATAAAGTTATGGAAAGGCTTAAAAAAATAGATCAGGTTTCTTATGTCAGATTTGCTTCTGTTTACAAAGAATTTAGAGATTTAGATAGTTTTTTAAATGAAATAAAGAACTTAAAAAATAACTAATAAAAATTTATACTAAATTTAATAAAAAAAAATATTAATTAAAAAAACTGTGATATCTTTAAATGAATAAAAATTCCTTATGATACTGGGGAGGTATTATAGATGGCCGAAGAAATTTATCAACTTACCAAAGAAGGTTATGATAGGTTAAAAAAAGAAAGAGATGCTTTAAAAGTAAAACTAATGGGTGAAATTGCTGATAGAATAAAAGATGCAAGAGAACTTGGAGATCTTTCTGAAAATAGTGAATATGAAGAAGCTAAAAATGAACAGGGTAAAATAGATTCAAGGATAAAAGAAATAGATTATATACTTGATCATGCTGAAATAATAATTGAAACAGCTACAAGTGATGAAGTTAGACTAGGTACAAAATTAAAGATATATGATTTTAAATTAAAAAAAGAAAGAGAATTTATGCTCGTTACACCACAAGAAGCAGATTTATCTGAAAACAAATTATCTTCTGATTCTTTGATAGGTAAGGCTGTTTTAGGTAAGAAAAAAGGTGAAATAATAAGCATAAAAACAATAAAAGGTCAGATAAAAAAAATAGAAATAAAAGATATAAATCTATAAACATTACAGTAATCGGAGGTGTAAGATGAGTGATCTAAAAAAGCAGAGATTGCAGATGATAGATGAAATTAGAAATTCAGGAATAAATCCTTATCCATATAAATTTGAAAAGGAAATGTCGGCTTCTGAGATAAAAGAAAAATATGATGAAAAAATAGAAGCTGGGAATCTTTTAGAAGAAGAAGTTTTTAAATATGCTGGAAGAGTAATGACTTTAAGAAGTCATGGTAAATCAGCTTTCTTACATATAAAAGATGATACAGGAAGACTTCAAATATATATAAGAAAAGATAAACTTGGAGATGAAAAATATGAATTTTTCAAAAAGTATATAAATCCAGGTGATTGGATTGGAGTAAAAGGATTTCCTTTTAAAACTAGAACTGGAGAATTAACTATTTTAGCAACTGATTTTGAATTGTTGACCAAATCAGTTAGGCCTATGCCAGAAAAATGGCATGGATTAAAAGATAAAGAAATAAGATATAGACAAAGATATGTAGATATGATATCTAATGATGAAGTTATAGAAACTTTTAGAAATAGATCTCTTGTTGTTAGATATATAAGAGAATATTTAAATGAAAGAGATTTTTTTGAAGTTGAAACTCCTATACTTCAAAATATAATGGGTGGTGCAAATGCAAGACCATTCATAACACATTTAAATGTATATGATATACCTATGTATCTTAGAATTGCCACTGAACTTCATCTGAAAAGACTTGTTGTTGGCGGAATGGAAAGAGTATATGAACTTGGAAGAATTTTTAGAAATGAAGGAGTAGATTATAAACATAATCCGGAATTTACAACGATAGAATTATATCAAGCTTATGCTGATTATAATGATATTATGGAATTGACAGAAAATTTATTAGCTTATGTTGCAGAAAAAATACATGGTACTACAAAGATTAAATATGGAGAATTAGAAATAGATTTTAAACCTCCATTCAAAAGAATAGATATGAGAGAATTTATAAAAGAACATCTTGGTGTAGACATATTAGAAGATTCAATAGAGACTATGGACAATTATTTAAAATCTAAAGATATAAACGTGGAAATAAAAGAAAGAGGTAAATATATAGATGAACTTTGGGATTTAGTAGAAGATAAGTTAGTTCAGCCAACATTTATAATGAATCATCCTGTAGAAATTTCACCTCTTGCAAAAAGACATAGAGAAGATCCAAGACTTACAGAAAGATTTGAACTTATAGTAAATGGTACGGAACTTGCAAATGCATTTTCTGAATTAAATGATGCTGCAGATCAATATTCAAGATTTAAAGCACAAGCAGATTTGAAAGATCTTGGAGATGAAGAGGCACAATTGATGGATTTAGACTTTGTAAGGGCTCTTGAGTACGGTATGCCTCCTACAGGAGGTCTCGGAATAGGTATAGATAGATTTGCCATGTTTATGACAAATACTCAAACAATAAAAGATATAATACCATTCCCACTTTCAAAACCTATGGCTTTTGAAATGGAAGAAGCTATGATGGATGAAAGTGAAAAAGAAGAATAAAATGCTTGAGATTAATTTTTATTAAAAATAAAGTAAAGAAATTGATAACCCATTAAATCTTATTGTATAATATATAAGGAATATAATGGAAAAATTTAATATATGGAGAGGAGGAGCACTGAAATGGCTAAAAGATGTGATATTTGTGGAAAAGAACCTAAAGCTGGTAATAAAGTAGCTCATTCAAAATCAACAACAAGAAGATGGTGGAAACCAAACGTACATAAAGTTAAAGCTGTTCTTAAAGATGGATCAGTTAAAAAAATAAATGTATGTACTTCATGTTTAAAAGCAGGAAAAGTTACAAGAGCATAATTAAATCCGACTCATAATGAGTCGGATTTTTTTAATATAAAGAAATGTTAATAAAACTTGACAAAAACATTTAAATATTATACAATAATATGGGTGTAAAAACAAAAAACGTTGAAACAAAAAGTTTCAACGTTATGGTGGGCTCGGATGGACTCGAACCATCGACCACCCGGTTATGAGCCGGGGGCTCTAACCAATCTGAGCTACGAGCCCTAAACACGTAAATAATTCTATCATAAGTTTTGGATTTTGTCAACACCCTAAATAAAAACGTTGAAACAAAAAGTCTCAACGTTATGGTGGGCTCGGATGGACTCGAACCATCGACCACCCGGTTATGAGCCGGGGGCTCTAACCAATCTGAGCTACGAGCCCTAAATCCGTAAATAATTTTATCATAAGAAATTGCTTTTGTCAATACTTTTTTTTGTAAAAATGAAAAAATAATAAAATGTTCAAAATACTGCAAAAAAGAGGTGTTTTACCATGATAAAAGATTGCATTGAAAAAGATGCCGGTCTTGATCCAGTAAGGATTGCATTATCCAAATACCCCAGAATTGTAGTTATAAAATCTGTAATCAAGATTTTGCAGAAAAGGAAGATCATAACATTACAGAATGTAGAAGGTCAAATACTGGAAGAATTAAAAAAATAGTCAGAATTATCTGACTATTTTTTTAATTTGATTATTTTTAAAGCTTTATTTAAATATTTGACTTTTAAAAATGTACAAGATATAAAAAATACAAAAATACCTATTAAAATTTGTATTATTGTACCAAAATTAGAATTGAATATCAAAGTAGAATATATCAATGATAAACTCATTATTAAAGAGGCTATTATTATTTTTAAAATTTCTATTAAATCTTCGATTTTAAAATATTTAAAAGATCTGTAAGAAGATAAAAACATTCCAACTATACCAGATATTGAAGTTGCAAGAGCTATACCATATATTCCAAATTTAATGGCCAATAAAATATCCAAAATAATATTAATTCCAAGCATTATAGATGAAATTAATGTTGGAGCTTTAGTATTTAAATCAGAATGATAAGTTCTGACAAAAATTCCATGTAAAGAATAAAATGGTAATCCTATTGAATAAAATACTAAAGTTTTTGCTGTTATAAAAGTATCTGCTGATGTGAAATTTCCATGTTCATATATTAAAGATATGATTTGATTACTTAAAAATATCAATCCAAAAGTAGAAGGAATGGAAAAAAACAATATTAATATAACACTTTCTCTCAAATATTTTGAATAATCATTCTCATTCTTCATTTCTCGAGCATAAGATAGTTTAGGTAGCAATGCATTGGCAATAGAGACTCCAAATATTCCAAGTGGCAGTTGATAAAGTCTTAAGGCATATTGTATTGTAGAAACTCCACCTTTTCCCGTCCAAGTGGCAATATTTGTATCTATTACAGTATTAAAAGTAGAGATTGCAACTCCTAACAGTGCTGGTCCAAAGAGATTTAAAATTTCATTAATATATTTTTTTTCAAAATCAAAAGTTATTTTAAACCCTGTTTTTTTAAGAAAACACCATACAAATAAAAATTGAGCTAATCCACCTATTGTAAAACCGATAGTTGGTCCTAAAATTTTTGGAAAAAAGTAAGAAGAAGTAAATATAAATATTATAGTTAATATATTTGTCAATGCTGGAGCTATTGCAGGAATAAAAAATATATTTTTAGTATTTAAAACACCTGAAATTACTGCCCATAAAGATATAAAAATTATAAATGGATAAGTTATTTTCATCAAATTAGAAGTTAAAGTTAATAAAGAATCTGAAAGCCCAGTTCCCATTATATAAGCAATTCCATCAGAAAATAATAAAATTGGTATATAAAGAATCACAGTTGCTATCAAAGTTGCCCAGAAAGTTGTACTAAAAAATTTTTGGGCTTCATCACCTTTTTTTCTTGTAAATAAAGGTATAAATGCTGATGAAAGGGCGCCTTCAGCAAAGATACGTCTTAAGTAAAAAGGTAAAAGTATAGCTATTAAATAGGCATCATATTCTCCACTTCTTCCAAAATAATGAGCAAAGGCGGCATCTCTAAAGAGACCTAAGAATCTACTCAACATAGTTGCAAATGCAAAGAAAAAAGAATGCTTTAAAAGTTCAGACATTAAAATTCCTCCAAATAAAAAAAGGGTGCATAGCACCCTTGAATATAAAAGTTATTATTTTGTTCTATATAGCCTATCGCCAGCATCGCCTAATCCAGGAATTATATATGCATGATCATTGAGTTTTTCATCTACTTCAGCGATAAATATATCAACATCTGGATGGGCGTCTTGAACAATCTTAATACCTTCAGGTGCTGCTAATAAACACATAACAGTTATATTTTTACCACCTTTTGATTTAACAACATCAAGAGCATAATTCATAGAATGACCTGTAGCGAGCATAGGATCTAAAACAAATATTTGATGATTATCAGTGAGTTGTGGAAATTTGACATAATATTCTACAGCTTTTAAACTTTCTGGATCTCTGAAAACACCCAAAAATCCAACTCCAGCATTTGGAACTAATGAAAGAACTCCATCAAGCATTCCAAGGCCGGCTCTTAATATGGGAACTATGGTGACTTTTTTATCATCAACCATTTCACCTTTTGTTCTTATTATAGGAGTATCTACATCAATTTCAGAAGTAGGTAATCCTCTTGCGGCTTCATAAGTCAATAGAAGTGTAATTTCATTCAACAGTTCTCTGAATTCTTTAGGACCTGTTTCTTTATTTCTCATGATAGACACTTTGTGTTTTATCAAAGGATGATCAGCTACAAATAGTTTTCCCATAAAAACACCTCCACTTCAAAATATTTTATCATAATATGGGTAAAATTAGCTTAAAAAATTGATAACAAAAAATCGGGAAAAATATCCCGATTTAATATAAATAATATTTATTTTTAAAAAAGAAAAAATGAGGTATTACAGACAAAAAATTGCCTGCTGAAAACTTAAAAAATTTATCAGTAAGTTTTAAATTCATTACATACCTCCTCATTTTAACCTTTTAAGATAATAACAGATTAATATAAACATTTTAATACCATTAGATATAATTTTTATTTCAAAATAAATATTATATGTTATCATTATAATATTATAGTTTATCACTATATAAAATAAAAAAATGGAGTTGATATCATGAACATAATATTTGATATAGGTAATGTGCTTTTAAAATTCAATCCGGAGAATATACTCGAAAATTATCCTGTAAATGATAGAAAAAAATTAAGAGAAATTATATTTGAATCTAAAGAATGGAAAGAATTGGATAGAGGAACTATAGAATCTGATTATGCATTTGAAAAATTTAGAAATGAAAATCCAAAATTGAAAAAAGAGATTACTGAAATAGAAAATATTTGGATAGATTATTTGATACCGATTGAAAAAAATATAAAAATATTAGAAAAACTTGATGAAAAGAATGAATTATTATTATTATCAAATTTTCATAAAAAAGCTTTTGAAATAGTGGAAAAAAAGTATGAATTTTTTAAAGTATTTAAAAAACGTGCCATATCTTGTTATATAAACAAGTTAAAACCAGATTATGAAATATATGATTATATCATCAAAAATTTTGATTTAAATAAAGAAGAAACTGTATTTATAGATGATACATTAAAAAATGTTGAAGCAGCTCTTGAATATGGAATAAAATCTATTCATTATAAATATGATATGAACTTAGAAAAAGAGTTAGAAAATATATGAAATGAAGGTGATTGAATGTATGATATTTCCATAATTGGTGCAGGGGTAGTTGGCTGCAATATTGCAAGAGAATTATCAAAATATGATTTAAAAATAAGTTTGATAGAAAAAAGTTATGATGTTAGTAATGGTGCATCTAAAGCTAATTCGGGAATAGTACATGGCGGTTATGCTGCAAAACATGGTACACTCAAGAGTAAATTTAATGTTCTTGGAAATAAAATGTATGAAAAATTAAATCAAGAATTAAATTTTGGATATAGAAAAACTGGTGGCTTAGTAATAGGTTTTGAAGAAGATGATTTGCAAAAAATAAAGGAACTTTATGAAAATGGTTTAAAAAACAATGTAGAAAATATTAAAATAATAGAGCGAAAACAGATATTAGATATAGAACCCAATATAAATCCAAAAGTGAAATATGCATTGTATTCAGAAGATGTTGGAATAACTTCACCATATGAATTTACAATAGCCCTTGCAGAAAATGCTGTTGAAAATGGAGTCGAACTTTATTTAAATTCTCAAGTAAAAGATATAAAAAAAGAAAAACAGTATTTTGAAATATATTTTAATGATGAAATGATAAGAACAAAATATATTATAAATGCTGCTGGAATAAATTCAGATAAAATAGCTAAAATGGTGAATGCAAATAATTTTAAAATAATACCTAAAAAGGGTCAATATATAATATTTGAAAAGGGAACAGGTAAAAAGTTTAATAATGTTATATTTCAAGTTCCAACAAAAAAAGGAAAAGGTGTACTTGTTACTTCAACATATCATGGAAATCTTATGATAGGGCCAAATTCTGAAGAAACTGATGATAGAGAAGATATATCAACAGATATAGAAACATTAAAAAATATTATTAAAACTGCAAAAATGTCATATCCGGATTTAAATATGAAAAAAGCTATAAGAACATATTCTGGATTGAGGGCATCTTCTGATAAGAAAGATTTTATAATAGAAGAAAGTAAAATTAAGAACTTTATAAATGTTTCTGGAATAGAATCACCCGGATTGACATCATCTCCAGCAATAGCTATTGAAATAAAAAATATATTATCAAAAATAGGATTAAATCTAATAAAAAAAGAAAAATTTAGTAAATATAGAAAACCTATAATAATACAAAAAGAGTTAAGTGATGAAGAAGTAAAAAAATTATTGAACGAAGAAGGACCAAAAAAGATAATTTGTAGATGCGAAAGAGTTTATCAAGAAGAAATAGTTGATGCACTTACAAGAAATATAGAGGTAAAAACACTTGATTCTGTTAAAAGGCGTACAAGAGCAGGTATGGGTAAATGTCAAGGATCTTTTTGCTCTTCAAGAGTTTCTGAATTGATAAAAAAATATAAAGGAGTAGATCCTGAAACTTATAAAAATCAATGGGAGTTATTGAAGGAATTAAAAAAATTAACATAGGTTCACTTGAATTTAATTAAAATTAATAGTATAATAATATTACAGTTGATTATTTAATATTTGAGGGGTTGATAAAATGAAAAAATTGTCTATGAAGTTTTTAATTCCCACTGTTTTATCTATATTGATTTTTGGAATTATAATTTTAATATAGGGATACTATTCCAACTATAATTCTATTCTTCTCGAAAGAGAGAAACAAATAAGCGATATAGTTGACTATACTTATGGGTTTATGGAGAATACTTATAAAAATTATCAAAATGGTGAAATTTCCAAAGAAGAAGCTTTAGAACTCATAAGAGAAAGTATATACAATATGAAATTTTCAGAAGGTGGATATATTTTTGGTTATGATTATAATGCAAAAGTTATGATACCTTTTGCAGATAAAAAGGTTGGAGACGATCTTTCTAAGACTAAAGATGTAAAAGGTGCCTATATAGTTCAAGATATGGCAAATATAGCTAAAAATGAAGGAAAAGGTTTTTATAAATATTATTGGGAAAATTATGAAACTGAGACTATAGAACCAAAAATATCTTATGTTCGAGAATTTAATGATTTGGGTTTATGGTATGGAACTGGAGTATATATAGGATATATACAACAAAAAGCAATGGGTATACTTATACAACAAAGTCTTTTATTAATAGGTGGAATAGTTTTAATATTTATAATAATATATTTTATAGGTAGGAATATAAGCATAAGAGTAAAAAATCTTAATGAAAGTATTGAACAATTTTCTAAAGGTGATTTGACTGTAAGTTTTGAATCGAATGGTAAAGATGAGATTTCTCATATAACAACAAATCTTGATAGAATGGCGAAAGCATTGAACAAAATAATAACAAATATAGACGGATCTTCTGAAGATGTTAATTCTTCTGCAGATTCTTTATCCGCCTCAGCTGAAGAATCCAGTGCAACTCTTGAAGAATTGAGTTCTCAAATGGGAGTTATAAAAGAGGGAACACAAAATTCAGCTGAAAGTGTTGAACAAATCAGTTCTGGAGTACAAGAAGTGGCTTCAAGTTCTGTTTTAATATCAGAAACAGCGCAAGATCTTGCAAAGTCTGCTTCAGAAACGACACAAGCGGCACAAAAAGGCTCATATTCTATAAATGAAATGGGAAATACTATAAAAAAAGCTGTTGAAAAATCAACAAACACAGAAAAAATAGTAGAAAAATTATCTTCAAATGCAAAAAATATAGGAGAAATAGTTAGTTCTATAGAAAATATTACTGAACAGACAAATTTGCTTGCTTTAAACGCTGCAATAGAAGCAGCTCGTGCTGGAGAAGCAGGAAAAGGATTTGCTGTTGTAGCAGATGAAATCAGAAAACTTGCTGAAGAAAGTAAAAAAGCAACAGAAGAAATAGCTGATATACTTGAAAATGTTCAAAATGATACAAAAGATGTTAATGACGCTACTTTGGAAACTGTAGATGTGATAAAAGATATAAATATTGAAATGAAAGATGTTTTGGAACAGTTTGGGATTATCTTATCTAAAGTTGAAACTATGACAACTTCAACTGAAAATCTTTCTTCAAGTTCAGAGGAACAGAGTGCTGCGGCAGAACAAATGAGTGCGTCTATGGATAATATTACAAGAACTGTAAATGATATAAACAAACAAATAACTGAAATAGATACTGCTATAGAACAACAAGCACAGGTTGCTCAAGAAATAGGGGCAAGTTCAGAAGAACTTTCTGGTCTTTCTGCAAATTTAAAACAATTAATAAAAAAATTTAAATTGAATTAATGATAAAAGGGGGAAAGTTATTATTAACTTTCCTCTTTTTCTATTTCAATGTATAATATATTAAATATAAAAAAGAAGGTGAATATAAAATATGAATAATATAATAAAATATTTATATATAAATGGATGTGATATAAAAAAAGACGAACCTTTAAAAAATCATACATATTTTAGATTGGGTGGTAAAACTCCATATATGATATTTCCTAAGACTAAAGAAATTTTTATAAATACTTTAAAAGTATTAAAAGAAAATAATATTAATTTTAAAATTATTGGTGGAGGAGCAAATTTAATAGTTAAAGATGAAAACTTAGATTTTTTGATCTTATCTACTAAATATTTAAACAAAATCAATATAAAAAATGAAGATGTTTTAAATTATATACTTAAAGAAAGAAATAATGAAGAATATAAAAAGGTTGAAGTGTATGCTGAAACTGGTATATATTTAAGCAATTTAGTATATCAACTTGCAGAAAATAATTTATCTGGAATGGAATTTTCAAGTGGTATACCAGGTACACTTGGTGGAGCAATATTTATGAATGCCGGTGCATATGATGGTGAAATTAAACAAGTGATTTCTGAAGTTGAAATTATAGATTTAAATGATTTAAAAATAAAAAAAATTAACAATGAAAATATGAATTTTTCTTATAGAAGAAGCATATTACAAAATTCTAATAAAATAGCATTAAGTACAATATTAAAACTCGAAATCAAAGAAAAAGACTTTATAATAAATAAAATAAAGCAATTATCTGAGAAAAGATGGGAAAGACAACCCCTTGAATATCCATCTGCTGGGAGTATTTTTAAAAGACCTAAAGAAGATTTTTATGTGGGTACTACAATAGAAAAAATGGGTTTAAAAGGTTATAGAATTGGAGATGCTGAAATTTCAGAAAAACATGCTGGATTTATAATTAATAGAGGAAATGCAACTTTTAAAGATGTTATGAGTCTGATAGATTATATAAAAGAAAAAGTAAGAAAAGAACATAATATTATTTTAAATGTTGAGCCAGAAATTTGGAAATAAAAAACTCCGGAATAATTTATTCCGGAGTTTTTCTAATATACATGTTACGAAAAGGGGTATGGTTAAAAGTTATAACCTATTGAAAATGATAATATGTTAACTTTATTTATGAGCCCAAAATATCTTAAAGCTATGTATGAATTTCTTAAAAAGTTTATTGAAGTTCCAATATGAATACCAAGATCATTAAAATTAAAACCTTCTTGTAAAGCAGATGTATAAGTTCCAGTACCCAATTCTAAAGATAATGAAGGGTTAATATGATATATACCATATAATGAAAAAGAGATATCATTTGCATATTGTGAAACATCTTCAACGGTTCCAAGAGTATTTTTTTCTCTAAAGCTATATTTGTAAAAAAATCCATCTAATCCAATTCCAAACTGAGAATCAAGAATATTATTAATATTCACAGCAACCTCAAATCCTTGTCCTTTTTCATAATTATAAGAATACTCTTCTTTGTTATTAAACCCAATCATAGAATATCCACCAAATATTGTTAATGGGAATCTATAATTATTTATTTTTCTTTTAGTATCTTCATTTATGCTACTTGATACTGTTAGATTATTTCTCTTACCAGCTACAGTATAACTCAAATCAAAAATCATTGAATTTTGAGATAATTTTAGAGGCTCAAGTTTAAATTTAGCTTCAGTATCTTTTACAAAATTTCTATTGTTTATTAGAATATCTTTATTTAGAGATAGATCTGTTATTGGAACAAAAGGCATCTTAATCTTACCACCAGAAAAAATTACAGCTCTATCTTGAACTTCAAAAGGCGAAAAAGAAACAGGTCTAAAAGTTATAGGTCTTACTTGATTTCCAAAAGAATCTGTAAAAGTAGAACTATCCCAATCTATTTGAACAGTTTGCAAAGTTTTATTTATGATTTCTATATAATAATTATATACTTTTCCATCAGCTCCAAACCAATTTGTATATTGATCAAATCCATCAATTATTTCAAAATATACAGAAGAATTGCCAATCCAAGGACCATCTGGTTTTTCTACATATAGTTGAACTATTAAATCTTCGTTTTCTTCAAACCCAATATAATATCTTTTTGAAAAAATTGAAATAGATAATATTAATATAAAAATAAATATAAATATTTTTTTCATGATATTCCTCCCAAAATAAAATTATACTCAATTAATTATTCTATTAAAAAAAGTTAAATCCTCAAAATATTAGTATATTTGAAAAAAAATTCTGATGTATAAAACAATTATAATATAATTCAATAAAAAATCAAAAAATAAAAGAAATTTTTTTCACATGTATATACAGCAAATGAAAGAAAATTCAAGAAAAATAAAGATTTTTGGCTTTAATTATGTTTATTTGACAATAAAATCTGATTATATTATAATATACCTAATTTAATTTAAAAGGAGGGATTTTTGTGAAAAGACAAAGATGGGGCTCTCGATGGGCTTTTATTCTTGCGGCTGTTGGATCTGCTGCTGGGCTTGGTAATGCGTGGAGATTTCCATATAAGGCTTATACAAATGGAGGTGGAGCATTTTATATACCTTATTTTATAGCTTTATTTGTAGCAGGAATACCTCTTTTAATGGCGGAATTTGCTGTTGGTCAAAGTTTGCAATCAAGTGCACCTAAAGCAATGGCAAAAATTAATAAAAAAGTTGAGTTTATAGGCTGGTGGGGAATAGTAACTTCTTCTCTTGTAACATTTTATTATAGTGTTATTATGGGATGGATATTTAATTATCTTATTTTTTCATTTAATGTTTCATGGAAAGAAAATCCAGAAACATTCTTTATTGAATTTCTTCAAAGAAGTTCTGGACCTGGAGAAATAGGAAATATAGTTATACCTGTTGCTATAGGACTTGCAATAACTTGGTTATTTGTTTATATAGTATTAAGAAAGGGAACAGAAAGTGTTGGAAAAGTTGTTTTATGGACAGTTCCTTTGCCTATAATTCTTTTAATAATATTGGGAATAAGAGGATTCACATTAGAAGGGGCTTCAACAGGATTAGATTATCTCTTCAATCCATCTCTTGAAAAATTGAGTTCTCCCAGTGTTTGGGCTGAAGGGTTTGGACAAATTTTTTATTCTTTAAGTGTTGCTTTTGGAATAATGATAGCTTATGGCTCTTTTAATAAAAAGAAACAAGATATAGCTAATAATGCAATAATAACAGCTTTGGGTAATTCTGCAACATCTTTTTTAGCTGCAATAGCAGTTTTTTCGGTTCTTGGATATATGGCAAATGTTTTATCTGTAAAAGTTCCAGAAGTAGTTACAGGAGGGATAGGTCTTGCCTTTGTGACTTATCCACAAGCTATTGCTCTATTGCCTGGTGGAATAGTTGTTCAAGCAATATTTGGGTTTTTATTTTTTGTGATGCTTTTAACCCTTGGTATAGATTCTGTTTTTTCACTTGTTGAGGCTATTGAATCATCTTTTTCTGATAAATTTAATTTTAAAAAGAAAAAATTTTTAGGTATTTTCATGGGAATAGGTTTTATAATGGGATTATTTTTTTCTACTCAGGGTGGAATATTCTGGCTTGATATTTTTGATCACTTTCTTGGAACTTATGCTCTTTTAATGGTAGGAATATTTGAAACTATAATATTTGGATGGGTTATGGGTGCTGAAAATATTAGAGATTATATAAATGAAGTATCAGAAATAAAAATAGGAAAATGGTTTAATATAGCTATAAAATATATAATTCCAATAGTATTAAGTATAATTTTTGTAAATGGACTTATAGATGAGATAAAAAATCCTTATGAAAATTATCCAACATGGTCTCTTATAATTGGATTTATGGCATTTGTTTTAACTCCTTTAATTGCGCTTATATTCAGTATGTTAAAAGCCAAAAATCCAAAAGAGTTTTATAAAAAAGAAAAAATTGAAGAATCTCTAAAAGAAGATATAGAAAAAAACTTTGAATTGGAGGTTGATTAAAATGAGTTTAGGATCTATTCTTTTCATGATTTTTGCTGGAATTATATTATTTGGTGGCCTTGGAATATCCCTAAATATCGCATACAAAAATATAAAAAAAGAAAAAAAACAATAATAAAAAAGATTCATATGATATATATCATATGAATCTTTTTTTTAGGGTATAATATACTGGATAATGGAGGTAGATTATGGATATTAGAGAACTTGAAATAAAAAATGTTTATCAAATAAAAAATAAATTATATGAAGATAAAAGGGGATATTTTTCAGAAATATATAGAAAAAATGATTATGAATTTTTGAAAACTAATTTTGTTCAAGAAAATTATTCTTTTTCAAATAAATATACTTTGAGAGGAATGCATTATCAAATAAAAAAACCGCAAGCAAAATTAATAAGATGTTTAAATGGTCAAATAATAGATGTTATATTAGATCTCAGAAAAAATTCAGAAACTTATTTAAAAGCTTTATCTATAAAATTAGATAAAAATTATACATTATACATTCCAAAAGGAATAGCACATGGATTTTTAACTCTTAAAGATGAAACTATTGTATATTATAAAACTGATGAATATTTTAATTCTAATGATGAAGATGGATTTATATGGAAAGATCCAAAAATATTTGAATATTGGAATTTAAAAGAATTTAATATAAAAGAAGAACAATTGATATTGAGTCATAAAGATAAACATTGGGGATACTTAAGATGAAAATTCTTTTAACTGGATCTGATGGGCAACTTGGAAAAGAATTTTCAAAAATTAAACTTATAAACTATAAAACAAATAAAAAAGATTTTGATATAACAAATTATTATCAAATGAAAGAATTTATAGAAAAAAATAAAATCACACATATATTGAATACTGCGGCATATACAGATGTTGAAAATGCAGAAATAAAAAAACAATATACTTTAGAAGTTAATAATCCAGAAAATTTGATTGAAATATGTAAAGAATATAATATAAAATTAATTCATTTTTCTACAGACTATGTTTTTAATGGTAAAAAAATAAATTATACTGAAAAAGATGAAACTAATCCAATAAATTATTATGGCTATAGTAAACTATTGGGAGAAAAAAACATACAAAGAAAATTAAAAAATTATCTAATATTGAGAACTTCATGGTTATATGGAGAAAAAGAGAATAATTTTATAAAAAAAATAATAAAAAATACTGAAAATAATGAAATTATAAAAGGTACCATAGATGAGATATCATCTCCGACTAATGTTAAAGACTTATTGATTCCAACTTTAAAACTTTTAAAAAAAGATAGTGTAGGTATATATCATATATCTGGAGATGGAATATGTTCAAGATATTTATGGATAAAATATATATTGAAATACTTACAAAGAAATAATAAATTAGAAAGAGTTTATCAAAAAGATTTCAAATTGATAGCTAAAAGGCCTATTATATCAGTTCTTTCAAATGAAAAGATAAAAAATGAATTAAATATAAAAATAAATAATTGGAAATATTCTACTTTTGAATATATAAACTTTTTAAAAACAAATTCATAATAAATTAGAATAAAAATGATATATTATAATGGTGATAAAAATGATAGATATATTCGTTACGGTAATAGACAATTATGGTGATGCTGGATATACTATAAGATTAGCTTCTGCACTTCAAAAAACATATCAACAAAAAGTAAGAGTAATAACGGATTATAAAAAAATATTTTATGATATAAACGATGAAATAGACTTTGAAATTTTAGAAATTAAAGATATAACAAATTATAGAAGTTCAGAAAAAATAGTATTTATGTTTCAGTATTTCCCAAATGAAGATTATATAAAAATAATAAATAAATATTCAAAAATATGTGTAACTATTGATTATTTTACTCCAGAGAAGTGGGCAATTAATTCAAATAACACGATGTCATATCATCATGGTTTGAACATAAAAAATACTTTTCTTGTTCCAGGTTTATACAAAGAAACTGCGGGTATATTAAACTATAGTTTCTTTACTTCAAAAATAAAAGGGTATCATAATGTTTATATGTATACCCCAGAAAAACTTAATTTTTTAAATGATCCCATAACCCTTTGGGGGAAAAAAATAAAAAAAGAAAATATAAAAAATATGGATATATCTCCTCAAAGAATATTTGATAATTATATTTATGGTGCTAAATATAATTGGATAAGAGGAGAAGACTCTCTTCAACTTGCTTTGAATTCTGGAATACCATTTTTTTGGGAAGCTTATAAACAAAAAAATCAAATACATCATTTAAAAGTTGAAGCTTTTTTACACTTTATTAAAAGCTTTTTTGAAGAAGAATATCTTTATAATTCTTATTCTTTAATGATAAAGTATTTAAATGATTATAAAATAAAACAAAATATAATTCAAGAATATAAAAATATAGATAAAAATTACAATTCTTTACAAAAAACATTTAAGAAATTAAAAAATTATTTTCAAATAACATCAAGTCTTCAAGAAAATTTAATACAAAAACTTGAGATAATATAGTAAAATAATCTTGAAAATATTAAGAAATGGAGTGATATAAGTGATTTTTGCATCAGAATTAAAACCAGGATATGTTATAAAATACAATGGACAGCTTCATACTATACAAAAGTATAAATATAACTGGTCTGGAAGAAATGAAGCTACAGTTACATTAAAAATGAAAAATATTGAAAATGGTTCAACTGTAGACACATCCATGAAAGGTGGAGAAAAGTTAGAAGATGTAGTTTTAGACCAAAGAGAAATGAATTATATATATAAAAATGGAGATTATTATGCACTTATGGATAATGAAACATATGAACAAATAGAAGTTCATATAGATGATCTTGGAGATATAGTAAACTTTCTTGCAGAAGAAGGAACAGTTTTTGTATCTTTCTATGAAGAAAGACCTGTATCTTTTTCATTGCCTAAAAATGTTACATTGACTGTTGAATATACAGAACCAGGTGAAAAAGGTGATTCAACAGGAAATCCTTTAAAGCCTGCAAAATTGAATACAGGTGCAGAGGTTAATGTTCCATTGTTTGTTAACATAGGAGACAAAATAGTAATAGATACATCAAATGGTGAATATTTATCGAGGGCATAAAAGTATAACTCAAAATTATTTTTGCTGTACTTCAACATTGAAGTGCAGCTTTTTTAATTTAAAATTAAAAAAATAAATTATAATATAATAAAATACATAGAGGGGGTAAAAAATGAATTTTTTAAAAGTAAAATCAGAACCCATACAATTAAAAATAAAAAGATTAAAAGAAGGAAATTTAAACGAAACTTTATGTGATGAAAAATCAAAAAAAAAATCCAGGTATTGGTGAATTAGAAATAATAAGACAAAAAATACTTGGAACATTAAAATCAATATTTTATACAACTCAAGTTTTAAGTGTTAACTCATCTAAAATACAAAGAATAACTGATAAAATAATACAATTGACAGAAAAATTAGATGATTTTATAAATGAAACACAAAATAAAATAGATGATACAGTTTCTTCAACAGAAGAAGTAAATGCTGGTTCAGAAGAAATAGCAGTGTCTTCACAAGATATTGCAAATTCGTCTGAAAAAATAAGAGAAAGTTCTGACAATCTTTTAGATAAATCAAAAATTGGAAAACAAAAAATAGAAAATATAACTAAAATATCAAAAGATTCATCAAATCAATCTGAAAATACTTTTAAAATAATGAGTGAATTAACTGAGAATATATCAGATGTTTCAAGAATATTAGATACAATAAATTCAATAACTGAACAAACAAATCTTTTAGCTTTAAATGCTGCAATAGAAGCTGCTCGTGCGGGAGAAGCAGGAAAAGGATTTGCCGTAGTTGCTGATGAAATAAGAAAATTAGCAGATGATAGTAAAAAGGCAACGCAAGAAATAGCTCAAATAATACAAAAAGTTCAAAACACAAGCAATGAAGCTGAAAAGTCTGTAAAAAAGACAGTTAATAATATAAATGATACTTATAAATATTCTTTTGAGATTTCAAAAATGTTTGATGAAATAACACAAGATGTATCTCAAGTGCATAAAATGATAGAATCGTTGACTTCATCTTCAGAAGAACAAAGTGCTACAACCGAAGAAATGTCTTCGGCAATGAATAATATAAGAAACATAATAGAAGATATATCTTCCGAAATGCAAAATATATCATTTTTGTCAAAAGATGAAAAAGAACTTACCAATATTTTGGAACAAGTATTGCCAGAACTTACAGAAACAAAACAAAAACTTTTAGATGTTTTTAAAGAATATAATATAGCTGAAAAAAATTTTGTTCAAGAACAAACTGAAATTGCTATACAAGCACATCAAAAATGGGTTCAAAACTTAAATTTAGCAATAGAAAATAAAAATTTTATGAATATTGAAAATGATTCTAAAAAATGTAAATTTGGTATATTTTTGCAAATAATTGAAAAAAATATAGAAGATCAAAATTGGAAAGAGGTTATAGACTTACATGAAAAACTTCATGATATATCTAAAAAGGCTGAAAATAACATAAAAAATAAAGATTTTGAAAAGGCAAATGAAAATTATGAACAAGCCGAATTGATAAGTGAAAAATTAATTAAAAAACTTCAAAAAACTAAAGAATAAAAAATTAACATTTTTTTAAACAAAATTATATATAATAATTATGACAGGGGAAGCATATATAGATTATAAAAAACGGTTAATCCGTTCAAATACAACAATAAGGGGGATCTATGTATGAAAAAAATCCAAAACAGAATATCTTATCAAAGGTTTACTCAAAAAAAACCAGAAGGTTTTGTGATGGTGTTCAAGAATGATGAAAAAGAAATCGAGGTACATGATTTTAATTGTAAACACGTAGATTTAGGTTTTTTTGAAAAAAATTCAGAAGATCTCGAAAAAGGCAAAAAAGAATTTTATTTTACTACAAGGCTTCAAAAAAATGTAAGGTCAAATAAAGGATCATATAAAATTAAATTTTGTCCAGAATGTATAGAAAATAAAACATCCATGATGACAAGAATGAATAAAGTTATGAGTGAATTATAAATATATAGCTCCTGTATAAAACACAGGAGCTATTTTCATATAAAATTATAATTTGATAAAATTTATTATAAATTAATGTTTCAATTATTTCTATAATTAGATGATTATATAATGTATTAATTTGGTGACTTTAAAAATAATGTAAAAAAACAAGCGAGTAATGAAACAGAAAATTAAACAAAAGATGAAATAAGATAAAAACTAGAAAATAATATTAGGTTTAGTTTTTTCTTCAACATCTTTCCCTTCTATGAAATCTTTACCTCTAATAAATTTTCCTTTAATTCTTCTAAAAATACTTGCTTTTCTTTCTTTTGGTCTATGATATAACCATTCTTAATATACAATATTATTATTAATTGAAAAACTATTTGAAACCTTGTAGCAGTTTCAAGAATAAAAAGCTTAAAAAATAATATCTAATCAAAAATTATCTTTCTTTTGAATTTAGGTGTTTAATTTTAAAATGAAAATATTTAAATATCTATTTAAACAAACAACAACAGAAAAACAACATAAATTAATTAAATAATTAACAAATTATTTGATTGAAAATTAAAGATAATATAAAATAAAAATATAACAAAGCGGGAGGATGGGTTTAATGAAAAAAGATTTTTTATCAGAATTAAAAAAATCAGAGAATATAATTAATGCTTATGTAAAAGCAAAAAGTAATGTAGAGAAATATGCGATGACAAAATCTGAAATTTTCGAATGGGAATATAATATTGAAGAAAAAATAAAAGTTTTAAGGAATAAAATTAAATATCTAATTAATGGAAACTATAGAATAAAACTAAAATATTATAAAATACCAAAAAAATTAGATAGCACAAGAGATTATTTTTATGTTAGTTTTGATGACCAAGTCTTATGGTTATGTTTTTTAAATGTAATAGGTCCTTTAATAGATAAAATAATGCCAAGATTTTCTTTTGGTAATAGACTTTGGAGATTACAGTATAAAAAGGATAAAAATTGGGAATATGGTGAATATAATATTCCAGATGGTAATATATATAAAACTTACAATCAATCTTATAAATTATATAGAAGATATCAAAAAATATTCTTGTACAAATGCTTTTATGGAACAAAAAATAAATATTTAGAATATGAAAATTTATCAGAAATAGAAAAAGAGATTATTAAGTATGAAAGTAGTAGCAATAATAATACATGGGTATTTGAAAAATTTGAATCTGGATATACCAAAAATATTGATGTCTGGAAAAATAAATTTCCTTTATTTTATAGAAATAATTTCAACGAAAAAATTTATAAAGAATTATTTTATATAAAAATTGATATAGAAAAATATTTTTATAAAATCATAAAAGAGAAATTGTTTGAGGAATTTGAAAGAATTATAGAATTTATTATCAAATTGAAAGAGAATAGTTGGTTAAAAAAAGATAAAAAACTTATAGTTGATTTATTAAAAAAGTTATCAAATTATAAATTAATAGAATCTGATGATAAAGTGAGAAAAGAAATAGAAGATAGAAAAAATGTACCCGTTGGACTTCTTACAGCAGGTTTTATTTCGAATATTTATTTATTTTCATTTGATTTAAAAATGGAAGAGAAAATTAAAGAAAAAAATGAAAAAGGAAGAATATTTGGTTTTTTTAGATATGTTGATGATATGGTTCTTATATCATCTGATTTTGAAGATTTATTGGATCAATTCTTTGATATAAAAAAAGAGTTAAAAAATTTAGGATTGAATATATCTCTAAATAAATTAAAACCGAATATATTTAAATTTTTCATGAATGAAAACGAAAAAAAAGTTATAAAGATTTTGACTGATGAAATAGATGATGAAAACGAAAGTAGAAAACAATATTTGAAAATAATGTATGGATTGGAAGAGGATTATACAGAAAGAGTAAAAAATGAATTTAAAGTAACTAAAGAGAATTACGATAATTTTAAAACAAATGTTTTCGATGAAATGTCTCAAATAAACAATAAATTATTTGATTTTATTGGTGAAACAGAAATGATAGAAACCTCAAGCAGAATTAAAAATTTAATTAAGGCTTATTATGATAAAGATAAAATAGAAGAAAAAACAAGATTATCTTCTGGATCTTATTATTATTCAAAAATGATTAGAGCATTAATTGATTGGGATATAGACAATAAGGGAGAAGATTGGTTATCTTTTGAAAAAGATCTAAATCTTTCACAATTATCTAAGGAATTATCAGAACAGAAAACAAAAGAAAAGCAAGAATTAAAAGAGAATTTAATTTACAATAGTTTGAATGATATTAAATATTCATTATTAAAAATACCTTCAAAAATGAAAATCTTTAAAAGATTAATCGAAATAATATTCTATGCGAGAGAATTTTATGAATATGAATATATTTCGTTAGAGAAAGATAATGAAGATAAAAAAGAAGTTATTTTTATTAAAAACTTGGAAGAGTTATATAATCAAATTATACAAAAATATAAAGAAGAAGATAAAATTGAAACTGAAATAAAACATTATCTTAAAACAGAAATAACAAGGTTTATGACAGAAGAAATATTGAAAATAATAAAATTAAATAAACCTATAGATTGTTATAAAAAAGAAATAGAAGGTTTTTTAAATTTCAAGGATTTTTTTGAAAATGAAGAATCACAAAATTTGAATAAAATTATTGAAAAAATATATTTAATTGAAAAATATAGATTTTTTAATTTAATTAGTTATATTATTGAAAATGAACTCATTAATTTGAATAAGCAAAAAATAAAAAAAATAATAGGGGATATAGAGAATAAAATCACAAGTGATACTATTGAAAATATAAATTATTATAACTTGATTTATTTATCTAATAATGATGAATTTGAACGGAATATTTGTTCATTTATTAATATCCCTAACGATATTTTTAGAGATAAAGAAAAATATTTATTTTATAGTTTGTATAAAAGGGTAAAAGAAAAAAATCAAAAAAAAGAATTAATAATGACAATTTCAAATAAATTAAATTTTAATCTTAAAAATGAATACTTTGAGATAATGATTTATGACTATATTTACAATTATTTTGATGAAAATGAAGATATTCTTTGTTGGAATATTTTTTTATCTAATTGTTTACCACAAGAAGCTGATTTCGTGAAAATATTAAAAGATCAAATTAATTATTTAACAAAAAAGCGACAAGAAAAAGATATAAAAAATGAATATTTAATTAATTATATTTTCAATACACTAAATTCAGATTTAACTAAAATAGATTTTGTTTTAGAGAATTTTTCAAAAAGTTATGAAAAAGGGAACAAAAACATTGAGTTAAATAATTATTTTAAAAATCTTTTATTTAGTAAAATGTTAGTAGGAGAAGATAATAAAGTAAAAATTGAAAATATTGAATATACAAAAACTACAGTAGGACTCTTATTAAACTTTTTGTTTGAAACTAAAAAATCTTTTGATTTTTTGAACAATGAATATGAAAATAAAATAAAATATAATAGAAAAAATGTGTGGAAATATTTTATGGAAAATACAAACACTAATTCTAAAATAATCAATTTAATATCTGACCTTGTGGGTAAATATTCTAAAAATTTTGGTAAAAGAAACAAACAAGCTCCTTATAAATCAATATTAGAAGAAAAAAGTCTAAAAGAAGTTATTGAAGAAATAAAAAAAACAGAAAGAAATAATATAATATTAAAAGATCTTCCAGTGAATTCAGTAGATGAAAAAGAGGAATTAAAACCTTTTGCTAGAATAGGGATAATACAACCAAATATAAATTTTTTTAAAATGCAAAATAAAAAGTATATTTATTTCGACGAAAAAAATATAAGTTATAAAGAAAAATTAAAAAAGATGATTTTTACACAAATAAAAATGGGATTAGAACTTTTTAAAAATCTTGATACAGATTTAATAATAATGCCTGAGTTTACATTACCAAATAGTAGAATCATATCAATATATAAGTGGGTTAAAGAAAATAGAATACCAATAATAACAGGGACTGAATATAAATATAATAAATATAAAAAAGAAGTTCAGAACAGACAGATAATATTTTGGCCTTACGAAGATATATTCACATTGAAAATTAGTAATTATAAGTCGCATTTTAATCATCAAGAAAAAAATATGTTTACTAAAAAAAATATATCAATAAAAGAGAATAAATCAACCACAATATATAAATCCAATACTTATGGTTCTTTTTCTTCTTTAATATGCTATGATGCTTTAGATCTTGATAAATACATGATCCTACAAGGAAAAATTAATAATTTATTTATTATATCCCATAACAGAGATGTTGAAACATATATAGGGGTCTCGGAGATGATGTCAAAAATATTATATACAAATGTAATTGTTGCAAATACAGGAATTTATGGTGGGAGTGTAGCAAGAAGTCCTTATTATGAAAGATATAAAAGAGAAATACTAACATTTAAAGGAAATGATAAATTGGGATTTCCAGTATTTGAAATACCAATAAAACATTTAGATGATCATATAAAAAATGTAATAAATAATAAAAAAAATTCTGAAAATAATAAAAATTTTAAAACATTTCCTCCCTCTATAAAATACGCTTAAGTGAATATTTCATGATAATTCATAGAAATTAAAAAAAACAAAAAAATATAAAAGATAATAAATAATGAAAG